>DASZUO010000214.1:0-12337 GCA_035547575.1 Amycolatopsis sp.
ATCGCGCACGGCCAGCGCGAGTTCGTCCGGCCGGGGGCGGCCGGTGAGGCTCGCCGCGAACCGCAGCGGCGCGGGCGGCTTGCGGACCTGCGTGCGTTCGAGGTCGTCGAGCCGCTGCTGGGCGCTGCGGACCCGCCGGGAGATCTGCTTCTCGACGCGCGCGCCCTTGAACGCGTGGATGAACTTGTCGTTGTCGCGCGGGCCCCGGCCATGCGCGACGGTACGCGCGGTGACGTCGACCGCCTCGCGCAGAGCCTTCAGCTCCGCCTGCTCCTCGGCGAACCGCTGTTCCCAGCGAGCACGTTCGGCGCGCTTGTGCACCAGGTAGCCGGAGTAGGCACCGCCGTAGCGCGTGGGACCACCCATCGCCGGGTCGAGGTCGACGATGTCCGTGCACACGGCATCGAGGAACACGCGATCGTGCGAGGACAGCACGATCACACCGTGCAGGCCGCGCAGGTGCTGCTCGAGGAACGCCATGCCCGCGTCGTCGAGGTGGTTGGTCGGCTCGTCGAGCAGCAGTGTCTCGGGCCGGCGGATCAGCAGCGCCGCCAGTCCGAGGCGGGAACGCTGCCCGCCGGACAGGGTCGCCAGCGTGCGGTCGCGGCCGATGCCGCCGAGCCCGAGCCCGTCCAGCACGACGTCGGCGCGCCGGTCGGCGTCCCACAGCTCGTGTGCCCGCGCCCACTCCAGCAGGCGCCCGTACTCGGCCAGCGCCTGCTCCTCGTCGGCCATCCGCTCGGCGAGCACGTCCAGCTTCCGTGCGGCCGCGCGGATCTCGGTCAGCGCGTCGTCGACGACGTCGGCGACGGTGGAAGAACCGGCGAAAGGCAGTTCCTGCACCAGGAATCCGACGTCCGCGCCCTGTTCGACGGTGCCGGCCAGCGGCTGTTCCAATCCCGCGAGGAGCCGGAGCAGGGTGGACTTGCCCGCGCCGTTCTCACCGACGAGGCCGACGCGCTGGCCGGGGCTCGCGGTGAACGACAGCCCGTCGAAGACGACCCGGTCGCCGTAGGAGAAAACGAGATCACGTGCGCGCACGAGACATCACCAACCCGGTGGAGTGCGGTGGTCCCCGCCGGGCACAGGCCTCGGGCGCGGGGCGGGTGGGATGTCAGCTGTCCATGGCGTCCGCCAGGTTAGGCGATGATCGCGAGCGGTGCCACCTGTTTTCCGGGGCGGCTACGGTTGAGGCGTGCCAAGCCTTTTCGCGACCAGCGACCTGCATGTGACCCACAAGGGCAACGGCCCGCTCCTGGACGAGGTGGTGCCCGAGACCGGCGACGACTGGCTGCTGGTCGCCGGTGACGTGGCCGAGCGGGCCGAGGTGGTCGCGCAGACCCTGGCGACCCTGCGGGACCGGTTCGCGAGGGTCGTGTGGGTGCCGGGCAACCACGAGCTCTGGACGACCACGCGCGACGAGATCCAGCTGCGCGGCGAGACCCGCTACTCCTACCTCGTCGAGCGCTGCCGCGACCTCGGCGTGCTCACCCCGGAGGACGAGTATCCCGTGTGGGAGCACGGCGAACGGCCGCTGACGATCGCGCCGATGTTCCTGCTCTACGACTACACCTGGCGCACCCCGCAGGCCGAGCACGTCTCGCTCGACGACGCGCTCGCGCAGGCCCGCGAGGCGGGGGTGGTGTGCACCGACGAGTTCTTCCTGCATCCCGACCCTTACCCGACCAGGCAGGACTGGTGCGCCCAGCGGCTCAAGACGACGGAGGAGCGCCTCGCCGCGATCCCCGAGAGCCACGGCACCGTGCTGATGTCGCACTGGCCGCTGCACCGGCACCCGACCGCGCCGCTGCACTGGCCGGAGTTCGCGATGTGGTGCGGCACCGAGCGCACCGCCGACTGGCATGTCCGCTACCGCGCCGAGGCGGCCGTGTTCGGGCATCTGCACATCCCGCGCACGACCTACGCCGACGGCGTCCGGTTCGAGGAGGTGTCGCTGGGCTACCCGCGCGAGTGGCGCCGGCGGGCCCGCGGCCCGATCCCGCTCCGCAAGATCCTCTGACAGGTCACCGGGCGGCCGACCCGGGACCTTCCTGGCCGGGCCGCCGGCGCCGCAGGTAGCGCTCGAACTCGGCGGCGATCTTGTCCCCGCTTGACTCGTCGACGGACATCTCGACCTCGGCGTCCCCGCGCTCCTCGAGCGTGCGGACGTAGTCGCTGATCTCCTCGTCCTCCTCGGCCATCTCGCTGACCGTGTGCTGCCACTCCTCGGCCTGTTCCGGCAGCGCGCCCAGCGGCACCTCGACGTCGAGCACGTCCTCCAGCTTGTGCAGCAGCGCGAGGGTGGCCTTCGGCGACGGCGGATGCGACACGTAGTGCGGCACCGCGGCCCAGATCGAGATCGCCGGGATGCCCGACTGCACGCACAGGTCCTGCAGCACGCCCACGATCCCGGTCGGCCCCTGGTAACGGCTGCGCTCCAGGCCGAACCGGGCCGCCGCCTCGGCGTCGTACGCGGTGCCGGTGACCGGGACCGGCCGCGTGTGGGGCGTGTCGGCGAGCAGCGCACCGATCGTCACCACGGTCTCGATGTCCAGCGCCTCGATGTGCTCGAGCAGTTCCGCGCAGAAGGCCCGCCACCGCATGTTCGGTTCCGGGCCCTGCACCAGTACGACATCCCGGTCGTAGCCGGGCGGGTGACATACGGACAGCCGCGTGGTCGGCCACTCGAGGCGCCGCGTGACGCCTTCCACCATGCGGACGGTGGGGCGGCTCACCTGGAAGTCGTAGTACTCGTCGGGGCTCAGTTCGGCCAGCGGCTTGGCGTCCCAGCTGAGCTGAAGGTGCTCCAAGGCCGTGCTGGCCGCGTCGCCTGCATCGTTCCAGCCTTCAAAGGCGACCACCATGACGGGTCGCGTCGACTCGGCGGTGCTGCGGGTCTGCTCGGTGGCGTCGGCTGGGTCACTCACCCGACCAGCCTACGACCCGGCGCGAGTCTCGCAGACCGTAGCCTGGGAGACATGCCGGATCACGTTTCGTCGCCGCTGCTGGATGCCCTCGCCACCCGCGTCGTCGTGGCCGACGGGGCGATGGGCACCGCGCTGCAGGCGCAGGACCTGTCGCTGGACGACTTCGCGGGCCTCGAAGGCTGCAACGAGATCCTGAACGTGACGCGCCCGGACGTCGTGCGCGGTATCCACCGCGGCTACCTGGAGGCGGGCGCGGACGCGGTCGAGACCAACACCTTCGGCGCCAACCTGGCGAACCTCGGCGAGTACGGGATCGCCGACCGCATTTTCGAACTGGCCGAGGCGGGCGCCCGGCTGGCGCGGGAGACGGCCGACGAGTTCGGCGAGCGGTTCGTGCTCGGCTCGGTCGGCCCTGGCACGAAACTGCCCACGCTGGGCCACGCCCCCTACGCCACGCTGCGCGACGCCTACGTCGAGGAGGTGCGCGGGCTGCTGGCGGGCGGGGTCGACGCCGTGATCGTCGAGACCACCCAGGACATCCTGCAGACCAAGGCGTCCGTCGTCGCCGCACACCGAGCCATGGCGGCCGAGGGCCGCCGGGTGCCGGTCATCGCGTCGATCACCGTCGAGACCACCGGCACCATGCTGCTGGGCACCGAGGTCGGGGCCGCGCTCGCGGCGCTGGAACCGCTCGGGATCGACGTGATCGGGCTGAACTGCGCGACCGGCCCGGCCGAGATGAGCGAGCACCTGCGCACGCTGTCCAAGACCGCGCGCGTGCCGCTGTCGGTCATGCCCAACGCCGGCCTCCCCGAACTGGGGCCGGACGGCGCGGTGTACCCGCTCTCGCCGGAGGGCCTTGCCGAGGCGCTGTCGGGCTTCGTGCGGGAGTTCGGCGCCGGTCTCGTCGGCGGCTGCTGCGGGACCACCGGCGAGCACATCCGGCAGCTCGCGGCGGCGGTGCGCGCCGTCGAGCGGCCGTCGCGGCGGCCGCGGCCCGAGCCTGGTGTGTCGTCGCTGTATCAGGCGGTGCCGTTCGAGCAGGACGCGTCGGTGCTGATGATCGGCGAGCGCACCAACGCCAACGGCTCGAAGAAGTTCCGCGACGCGATGCTGGAGGGCCGGTACGGCGACTGCGTCGAGATCGCCCGCGAGCAGACCCGCGACGGCGCCCACCTGCTCGATCTGTGCGTCGACTACGTGGGCCGCGACGGCGTGGCGGACATGCGGGAGCTGGCGTCGCGGCTGGCCACCGCCTCGACGCTGCCGATCATGCTGGACTCGACCGAGCCCGCCGTGATCCAGGCCGGGCTGGAGCACCTGGGCGGCCGGTGCGCGGTGAACTCGGTCAACTACGAGGACGGCGACGGCCCGGACTCACGGTTCCAGAAGGTCATGCGACTGGTGCGCGAACACGGCGCATCCGTTGTCGCGCTGTGCATCGACGAGGAGGGCCAGGCCCGCACGGCCGACTGGAAGGTGCGGGTGGCGACCCGCCTGATCGAGGACCTGACGACGAACTGGGGAATGCGGGTCGAGGACATCATCGTCGACTGCCTCACCTTCCCGGTGTCGACGGGCCAGGAGGAGACCCGCCGCGACGCGCTGGAGACGATCGACGCCATCCGCGAGCTGAAGCGGCGCTATCCCGGCGTGCAGACCACGCTCGGCGTGTCGAACGTTTCGTTCGGGCTCAACGCCGCCGCCCGCCAGGTGCTCAACTCCGTGTTCCTGCACGAATGTGTCGATGCGGGCCTCACCACCGCCATCGTGCACGCGTCGAAGATCCTGCCGATCGCCCGCATCCCCGACGAGCAGCGGGAAGTCGCGCTCGATCTGGTCTACGACCGCCGCCGGGAGGGCTACGACCCGCTGCAGAAGCTGATGGCGCTGTTCGAAGGCGTGTCGGCCGCGTCGAGCCGCGCGTCCCGTGCCGAGGAATTGGCTGCGCTGCCGCTGTTCGAACGCCTCGAGCGGCGGATCGTCGACGGCGAGCGGAGCGGGCTGGAGGCCGATCTCGACGCGGCGATGGCCGAGCGGCCGCCGCTGGAGATCATCAACGACACCCTGTTGTCGGGGATGAAGACCGTGGGGGAGCTGTTCGGGTCCGGGCAGATGCAGTTGCCGTTCGTGCTGCAGTCCGCCGAGGTCATGAAGGCGGCCGTAGCGCATCTGGAACCGCACATGGAGAAAGACGATTCGGGCGGCAAGGGCCGGATCGTGCTGGCCACGGTGAAGGGCGACGTGCACGACATCGGCAAGAACCTGGTCGACATCATCCTGTCCAACAACGGCTACGAGGTGGTCAACCTCGGCATCAAGCAGCCCGTGACCGCGATCCTGGAGGCCGCCGACGAGCGGCGGGCGGACGCGATCGGAATGTCCGGCCTGCTGGTCAAGTCCACGGTGATCATGAAGGAGAACCTGCAGGAGATGAACTCCCGCGGCGTCGCGCGGCGCTGGCCGGTGCTGCTCGGCGGCGCCGCGCTGACCCGCGGGTATGTCGAGAACGATCTGACCGAGGTCTATGACGGGCAGGTGCACTACGCGCGGGACGCGTTCGAGGGCCTGCACCTGATGGACACGATCATGGCCGCGCGCCGTGGTCAGGCCCCGGCCGTGGACCCGGAGGCCGAGGCCCGACGGGCCGAGCGCAAGGCCCGCCGCGAACGCTCGTTGCGGATCGCCGAGGCTCGCAGGTCGCGCGCGGAGCCGGCGGTCGTGCCGTCGCGGTCGGACGTGGCGACGGACGTGCCGGTGCCGTCGCCGCCGTTCTGGGGCAGCCGGGTGGTCAAGGGCGTGCCGGTAGCCGACTACACGGCGTACCTGGACGAGCGGGCCACGTTCCTGGGGCAGTGGGGGCTGCGGGGCGCGAAGGGCGGAAGCGGCCCGTCGTACGAGGAACTGGTGGAGACCGAAGGCCGGCCGCGGTTGCGGTACTGGCTGGACAAGCTCGCCACCGAGGGGATCCTGCAGCACGCGGCGGTGGTGTACGGGTACTTCCCGGCCGTCGCCGAGGGCGACGACCTCGTCGTGCTCACCGAACCGCGGCCCGATGCGGCCGAGCGGTGCCGGTTCACCTTCCCCCGCCAGCAGCGCGACCGGTTCCTGTGCCTGGCCGACTTCTACCGGCCCCGCGACTCCGGCGAGCTCGACGTGCTCCCGTTGACGCTGGTCACCATGGGCGAGCCCATCGCCGAGTACGCCAACACCCTGTTCAGCGCCAACGCCTACCGTGACTATCTCGAGGTGCACGGCCTGGGCGTGCAGCTCACCGAGGCGCTGGCGGAGTACTGGCACCGGCGGGTGCGGCAGGAACTGAGCATCGCCGGCGAGGACTCGCCGAACGTGGAGGACTTCTTCAAGCTCGGCTACCGCGGGGCCCGGTTCTCCCTCGGCTACGGCGCCTGCCCCAACCTCGAGGACCGCACCAAGATCGTCGACCTGCTGCGGCCCGAGCGCATCGGCGTGAAGCTGTCCGAGGAGTTCCAGCTGCACCCGGAGCAGTCCACCGACGCGATCGTCGCCCACCATCCCGAGGCGAAGTACTTCAACACCTGAGTGCCGCGCAAGCGGTGATCGCTCCGGCCGGAATAGAACCGGCGCAAACGATGTTGCCGCCCGTATGTCGCAACGCTTCACCGAGGTCGAACGTCAGAAGTTTCTCGCTGGGGTGCATGTGGGGGTGTTGTCGGTGGCCGCCGGTGACCGCCGCCCGCCCGCGAGCGTCCCGATCTGGTACGACTACGAGCCGGGCGGGAACATCCGGATCAGCACGGGTGCGTCCAGCCGGAAGGCCCTGCTGATCGAAAAGGCCGGCGTCGTGACGCTCGTGGCGCAGCGCGAAGAACCGCCGTACCAGTATGTCGTCGTCGAAGGCACGGTGATCGACGCCGCCAAGCCGTCGCCCGACGACGCCCGCGAAGCCCTCGCGGTCCGCTACCTCGGCGAGGAAGGCGGGCAGGCTTTCGTGCGCAGCATGGATGCCTCCGGCTCGGTGCTGTTCACCATCCGGCCGGACCGCTGGTTCAGCGCCGACTACTCCTGAGGGGATGGCAGAGGGCGGACGCCGTGACTGCACCGTCCACAACGGACGGACTGGCCGCCGTGCTGTGGGACATGGACGGCACGCTGGTCGACTCCGAGAAGCTGTGGGACGTCGCGCTCTACGACGCGGCGCAATGGCTCGGCGGCACGCTGACCGAGCGGCAGCGGCTCACCCTCGTCGGCTCCAACATGGAGGCCACCGCGCGCTACCTGCTCCAGGTGACCGGCCATGAGCCCACAGGCGAGCGGGTCGCAGCAACGGGGGCGTGGGTCCGGGAGCGCACGGCGACCCTGTTCGAGGCCGCCATGCCATGGCGGCCGGGGGCCCGCGAAGCACTCGCCGCCGTGCGAGCCGCCGGCCTGCCCGCCGCGCTGGTGACCTCCACCGAGCGGTCGCTGACCGAACTGGCGCTGGGCACCATCGGCCGCGAGTTCTTCGACGTCGTCGTGTGCGGCGACGAGGTCGACGGGCACAACAAGCCACACCCCGAGCCTTACCTGCGTGCGGCACGGCTGCTCGGGGTGGACCCGGCACGCTGCGTAGCCGTCGAGGACTCCCGGCCGGGCACGGCGTCGGCCGTGGCGGCCGGCTGCCTGGTGCTGGTCGTGCCCAACGACGTGCCCGTCGATCCCGGGCCGGACCGGGTCTTCCGCGATTCACTCGTGGGCGTCGACGCCGACACCCTCCGGGAAATGATTAATCGATGAATTCCGCGGGAATATTCCGGTGTTTCCGGCCGATCAGCGCGACGTAGTAAAGCGGTTCGCCATTGACATTCCGCCGGTGCTGATAACGCTCGGAGGTCAGTAGTTCCAGCACGTTCTCGTCGCGCAGCCGCCGGATCAGCGTCGCGAAACCTGACGTGTCGTCCTCGGACAGGAACCGGTCCTTGATGTTGAACGCGATCCAACCGCGGGAGCTGACGAGGTTGAACGCGGCACGGAACGCGGCCGGCGGGATGTCGGCGAAACCCAGCGCCGCCACGCAGCACAGCGTGTTGAACCGCGCCGACGCCAGTTCTTCCCGCAGCGGCGGGGAAAGCGCGGTCACATCGGCCACATGGTATGCGTCGTAGGTGCCGGGGCGGTCACGCAGCGCCGCCTCCCGCGCCTCCGGGATGATGTCCACTCCGACCAGACGATCCGGACCCAGCCTGCGCAGTTGCTCACCGACCAACCCGTTGCCCGCACCCAGATCCAGCACCCGCAGGCTGTCCGGTGCGAACCCGCTCTCCTGCAGTTGCTCCTTGAGCAGCTTGCCGATCACGTCGGGCGAGGAACAGTCCAAAATGTCGTGGAACAGCTGCTCGTACAGCCCGGGAACGCGGTAAATGCGGTCGTAATCGTGAAAACGGATGTCCTGCCACTCGCCGTCGACGCGAACGGAGCAATGTTCGGCGTCCTGATCGAGCCGATTCGATGGCTGGGGGAGTCTGATCTGCAGCGCGCCTCCGGCACTGGAAGTGTCCTGGGCGTGTCGGGAATGTGACTCCTGGTTGGCCATCGCAGCTCTCTTCTATTCACATCGGTTTCGGTCGTGGCAATTCAAGGCAAGTGGAGTTCGCTGCCGCTGTCAACCTTTCCCCGCACGCGGGTGCACCATGTGACGCGGACTCCACCGAACGCGGCCCGGATCCAGGCAGGTCGCGCGCGGATGGAAGGATCTACAGACCGTGAAGACCTTCGATGAGCTGTGGGCCGAGCTGACCGAGCGCGCACGCACCCGGCCGGCCGGATCGGGCACCGTCACCGCGCTGGACGCGGGCGTGCACGCGCAGGGCAAGAAGGTGCTGGAGGAGGCCGGCGAGGTGTGGATCGCGGCGGAGCACGAGTCGGACGAGCGGCTGGCCGAGGAGATCTCCCAGCTGCTGTACCGGGTGCAGGTGCTCATGCTCGGCCGCGGGCTGAGCGCCGAGGACGTCTACCGCTATCTGTGAGAACGGAGTTGAGGCATGCTGCGGGTTGCGGTGCCGAACAAGGGAGCGCTGGCGGCGGCGGCGTCGGACATGCTCGGCGAGGCGGGATACCGCGGACGCCATGACCGCGACCTGACCGTGCTCGACCACGCCAACGAGGTGGAGTTCTTCTTCCTGCGGCCCAAGGACATCCCGATCTACGTCGGCAACGGCGACCTGGACCTCGGCATCACCGGGCGTGACCTCGCGCTGGACTCAGGTGCGCAGGTGGAGGAGACCCTCGCGCTCGGCTTCGGCGCGTCGACGTTCCGCTACGCGGCGCCCGCGGGGCGGGACTGGAAGCCCGCCGATCTCGCCGGCAAGCGCGTCGCCACGTCGTTTCCGAACCTGGTGCGCGCGGACCTGGCCAGCCACGGCGTGGAGGCCGACGTGATCCGCCTCGACGGCGCCGTCGAGATCTCCGTGCAGCTCGGGGTCGCCGACGCGATCGCCGACGTGGTGGAGACCGGCCGGTCGCTGCGCCAGCACGGGCTGGCCCCGTTCGGCGACCCGGTGTGCGTGTCCGAGGCGGTGCTCGTGCAGCGCGCCGGCAGCGAGCCGTCGAAGCCGAAGTCGCAGCTCACCGCCCGGTTGCGGGGCGTGGTGTTCGCGCAGCAGTACATGATGCTCGACTACGACTGCCCCCGGTCGCTGCTCGACCGCGCGGTCGCGATCACCCCCGGCCTGGAGTCGCCCACCGTGGCGCCGCTGGCCGACCCGGACTGGGTCGCCGTGCGGGCGATGGTGCCGCGCAAGGAGGTCAACCGCATCATGGACGAGCTGTCGGAGACAGGCGCCAAGGCCGTGCTCGCCTCCGACATCCGCTCCTGCCGGCTCTGAGGAGGCTCGCCGGCTGTGATCTCCAGGGCGGTTGGTCAGCCCGGTGATGGATGGTTGGCCGCCGCGGGTCCGCGGGGCTAGCCTCGCGGCCGCTTCGGCAGCAGGTCGTACAGCTTCTTGCGGGCGCCGTTGTCGTTGGCGCTGCGCGTGCTGGCCACCTCGCTGATGAAGTCCTCGAACACGAACTCGTCGGCGATGGGGATCGGGTCGGACGCCGGGCGCCTGGCCCGGTAGTCGTCGAGGACCTCGGCGATCTGGCGGAACGCCACGGCCTGCGTGGTCTCGGGCGCGAACGTGGTCACCGGCGTGCCGTGTGCGGCGGCCTCGTTCATCACCACGCCGAGCGGCACGTGGGACAGCAGCGGGTAGCCGAAGTTCCGCAGCTCCTCGAGCGCGGTCGTGGCGTAGGTCGACATCGGGCGCCGGTACAGGCCGGGCACCACGCCGAAATAGGGAATCGGCTCCCGGCCGACCGCCTGCTGCACGTAGTCCAGCTGGTCGTTGAGCAGCCGCAGCGCGCGGATGCTCGTGCGGTCGGGCTGGACCGGCACGAGGATGCCGTGCGTCGCGGCGAGCGCGTTGTTGGTCAGCAGGTCCAGCGCCGGCGGGCAGTCGATGACGACGTGGTCGTAGTTGGCGAACTGGATGACCCTGGCCAGCTGCCAGCCCGGCACCCGGAAGTTGTCCAGCCTGCGAATCAGGTCGAACATGCCCGGCGACGTGGGGATGACGTCGAACGCCCCACCGGGGCCGATGTTGCTGCGCGGGTGGCTGACGACCAGCTCCTCGACCGGGCCCTTCCACGTCTTGGTCAGCGCCTTGGCCAGGCTGGGCGCCTGCGCCGGCGCCTCGGGGAGACCGAGCATCTCGGTGGTGGCGTGCCCCTGCGGGTCGAGGTCGATGAGCAGCACCCGCAGCCCGCGTTCGGCCAGCGCGGCCGCCGCACCGACGCTCAGCGCGGTCTTGCCGACGCCACCTTTCTGGTTGACCACCGAGGTGATCTGCACTCGAGCGCTCCCAGCGTGTTGGTCGTTGCGGCCAGGTTAGTGGATCTCCGTCGAACGGCGCGGGACGTGTGGAAGTGTGTCCGCGACGCGTCAGCGCCTCCGCGGGGGGTGGCGCTAAGGGACGGGCCGGCGCGTCCGGACCATCAGCGCCTGGGCGCCGACCCCGACCGGGCCGTCGAGGTCGCGCAGCGTACTCGTGGCCGTGCCGACGCCGCCGGGCCCGATCGCGGTAACGGCGTCGAGGCCGATCCACTCGCCGGCCGGCGCGCGCCGGACATGCACCGTGAGCTCGCTGTTGATGAACCACCAGCGCGCCGGGGCGAGCGTGTTCGAGACGCCGTTGCCCGAGTCGGCGACGGCGAACAGGCGCTGCAGCGGGCTCGGCTCCTCGTCGTCGACCAGTGCCACCCGCTGCCGCGCCCACACCGCGGCCGGGCCCGGGCCGGCGACGGCCCCAGACACGTGCCGCCACTCCATCGCGGCGAGGTACCCGCCGAACCAGCCTTCCGGCCAGCGCGCGGGCTCGCACTCGTCCGGCTCCGGCCACGCGGGGCCGTCGCCGGTGGCGACTTCGCGCGTGTCGCCGGTGGCGATCCGCCACGCCGAAGCACGCGCGACGGGGCGCCCCGCCGCGGCGAGTTCAGCGGACAGCAGTTCGACCGACCGGCCGGGCCGCTCGACCCTGGCCCGCACGGATATCTCCGTGAGCGGCGCCGGGCCGAGGATCTCGACGGTGACCCGCGCCAGCGACGCTTCCCGCGACGACGGCAGCGCTTCCAGCGCGCGCACCAGCAACGCCGACGGCGGACCGAAGTGCTGGGCGTCGGGCGTCCACGGGCCCGACGTGTGCTCGGTGGGCTGGTAGCGATCGCCGCCCAGCGGAAGGAAGAAAGCGCTCTCCGCCATCTCAGTCCGCCCTGTCCAGCGGGGTCTCCACGCCGGGATCCGGCTCCGGCCAGCCGGGATACTCCGGCGGGGTGCCGCCGAAGGACGGGCACAGCGCCTGGTGGGCACACCAGTCGCACAGCCGACTCGGGCTCGGCCGGAAGTCCCCGGTCTTGCCCGCGCGCAGGATCGCCTGCCAGATGGCCTCCAGGGTGCGCTCGAAGCGGCGCAGTTCGGGCTCGTCCGGCGTGTAGGCCAGCGACTGGCCGTCGGTGAGGTACATGAGTTTGAGCTGGCGCGGCACGATCCCGCGCAGCCGCCACAGCACCACGGCGTAGAACTTCATCTGGAACATGGCCTTGGCCTCGCCGATCTCCCTCGGCGCGGCGCCGGTCTTGTAGTCCACGACGCGGATCTCGCCGGTGGGCGCCACGTCGAGCCGGTCGACGTAGCCACGCAACCGCACGCCCGAGTCGAGCTCGATCTCCACGTGCAGCTCGCAGGCCTCGGGCGCCAGCCGGCGCGGGTCCTCCAGCGCGAAGTAGGTGTCCAGCAGCTGCTCCGCGCCGCCCAGCCAGTCCGCGACCTCTCCCGCGTCCTCGCCCGCGAACAGTTCGGCCCATTCCGGGCGCTCCCCGGTGAGCTGCGCCCACGCCGGTTCGAGCAGCTCCTTGGC
>DASZUO010000215.1:0-45992 GCA_035547575.1 Amycolatopsis sp.
ACGGCCGCCACGGCCGAGGACACCGGCAGCTGGACCGAGCCCACCTTGACGCAGCCCGAGCCCTTGAGTGCCAGCGCGACACCCGCGTACTGCGCCGGTTCTCCAGGGTCGAGTGGGAACACGTTCTGGCTGGTCCAGTCCGTGGGCACCACGGCGGGTTCGCCGACCACCGGGATCTTGGCGGCCTGCAGGACGGGCAGCGTCTGCGCACCGAACCCGGTCGACTGGGTCGAGCTGATCACCACGGTGGCGTGCTCGGACACCGCGTTGCGCGCACAGGTGGTGGCCTGGTTCGGGTTCTCCTGGTCGTCGCAGACCTCGACCTTGAGCTGCCGGCCCTTGATGCCGCCGGCCGCGTTGACCACGGCCGCCTTCGCCTGCACCGCGGCGGAGGCGTCACGCATATCCGTGCCGGGTGCCTGGAAGGTGCCCATCACCATCACGACGATCGGATCGTTCGCGCCGCCGCCGGAACTCGAGCTCCCGCACGCGGAAACCACCATCAGGACTACCGCGCTCGCCGCGGCCACGCACAGCTTCAAGCACCGTCTCAAGGGCATCATCGACCTCTTCCGGAAACGTTTAATTGTATAAGTACGTTAGGTTATACGTATCTGTTGAGCAATAGTCAGCTGCCGGCCCAGCGCGCGAGCACGTCGCCGAGTTCGAGCGGCTCGGCGTCGACGGGCGCGATCTCGTCTGTGCGGGTGCGGGAGAACCGCGGTGCCGGCGCCGCGTGATCGGTGACCGAACGGCGCGCCATGATCTGCGGATGCGCCGGCACTTCGGACAACGCGAGCACGGGAGTGACGCAGGCGTCGGTGCCCTCGAACAGCTTCGCCCAGTGGTCACGGGTCTGTCGCGCGAACGCCCCGCCGATCGCCTCCGCGAGCCGTGGCCACCCGCTCTGGTCCCGCTGATCGGGCAGTGTCGCCGGATCGAGGTCCAGCAGGCGGATCAGTTCGGCGTAGAACTGCGTCTCCAGGCAGCCGACGGCGACGTATCGCCCGTCCGCGCACCGGTAGGTGCGGTAGAACGGCGCGCCACCGTCGAGGGAGTTGGAGCTGCGTTCGTCCTGCCAGTGGCCCGACGCGTAGAGCCACCACAGGGTCTGCATCAGCAGGCTCGTACCGTCGACCATGGCGGCGTCGACGACCTGCCCCTCGCCGGAACGCTGGCGCTCCAGCAAAGCCGCCAGAATCCCGACGAGCACGAGCATCGAGCCGCCGCCGAAGTCGCCGATCAGGTTCAGCGGCGGCACCGGGCGGTCCGGCGTGCCGATCGCGTTCAGCGCACCGGTGATCGAGATGTAGTTGATGTCGTGCCCGGCCTGCCCGGCGTAGGGCCCGTCCTGGCCCCATCCAGTGACGCGGGCGTAGACCAGCCGCGGGTTGCGGCGCCGGCACTCGTCCGGGCCGAGCCCGAGCCGTTCCGTCACGCCCGGCCGGAACCCCTCGACCAGCACGTCCGCCTGCGCGATGAGGTCGAGCACCCTGGCGCGGTCCACATCGGACTTCAGGTCGGCGGCCACGATTCGCTTACCGCGCGAGGAGAAATCGGGGACCCCACCGGGCAGATCAGGGGGCGCGCCGGGCCGTTGCACGCGCACCACCTCGGCACCGAGGTCGGCGAGCATCATCCCGGCATGGGGCGCGGGACCGATGCCCGCCAGTTCGACGACACGCACACCGTCGAGCGGACGCTGCGGAAAGGCTTGGGACATGGCTACTCCAGATCGCTAGATCCGCGGGGTCCCGGCGAGGTTCTCCTCGAGCCGGTGCTTCATCATCTTGCCGGTCGGGGTCCGCGGCAGTTCGGCCGTGAAGCGGATCGACTTCGGGCACTTGTAGTGCGCCAGCCGGTCCCGGCACCACGCGATGATCTCGGCGGCCAGTTCCGGCGAGCCCGCGCCGTGCCGCAGCTTGATCACGGCGCGCACCGACTGTCCGTATTCCTCGTCCGGGATGCCGATCACCGCGACGTCGTCCACCAGGTCGTGCCCGATCAGCACGTCCTCGACCTCGCGGGGATAGATGTTGACACCGCCGGAGATGATCGTGTCCCCGCTGCGGCCGGTGAGGAACAGATAGCCCTCGGCGTCGAGGTGCCCGAGGTCGCCCATCGTCGCCCAGCCGCGCTCGTTGTACATCGAGGCCGACTTCCCGGCGTCCCCGTGGTAGCTGAACCGTTTTTCCGGTTTGGTGAACCAGATGACACCGTCCTCGCCGGCCGGCAGCGGCGTGCCGTCCTCCGCGGTGATCACCAGCGCACCCGGCTCCGGCCGGCCGACCGAACCGGGATGCCGCAACCATTCCTCCGGTCCGATCGCGACCCGCCCGGCCGCTTCGGTGGCCGAGTAGTACTCGTGCACGATCGGGCCCAGCCACTCGATCATCCGGTGCTTCACGTCCACCGGACACGGTGCCGCGGCGTGCACCACCATGCGCAGGCTGCACAGGTCGTAGGCCGCGCGCTTCTGCTCGGGCAGCCGCAGCATCCGCACGAACATCGTCGGCACGAACTGGGCGGAGGTGACTCGGTACTGTTCGATCGCGCGCAGCACCGTCTCCGCGTCGAACCGCTCCATGACCACCACCGAGCCGCCGAACCGGTGCATCCGCATCGCGGCCACCAGCGGCGCGGCGTGGTAGAGCGGCCCGGGCTCGAGATCCACGCACGTCTCGTCCCAGCCGTAGGTGTTCTGCCACAACATGTCGGCGCCGACGTCGCCGAACGCCCGGTCGGGGTCGATCTCGCTGTGCAGGATTCCTTTCGGACGGCCGGTGGTGCCGGAGGAGTAGAGCAGCTGCTGCCCCTCGATCTCCTGTTCCAGCGGGGCATCGGACGTGCGGTAAACAGTGTTCTCATAGCGGTCCCAGCCGGACCGCTCACCACCGACGGCCAGCTTCACGACGACCCGGTCGTTGCCCGTGAGGGCTGCTTCCGCGACATCGAGCAGGTTCTCGCTCACCACCAGGGCGCGGGCGTCGCAGTTCTCGACGATGTAGCGCACCTCGTCGGCCGTGAGGTGCCAGTTGATCGGCGTGTAGTACAGGCCGGACCGGCGGGCGGCCCAGATCGCCTCGAGGTACTCGGGACGATTGTTCATCAGCACCGCGATGTGGTCGCCCACGCGCAGGCCGCGTTCCCGCCACAGCCGGGCGAGCTGGATCGAGTGGCGCGTCAGTTGCCCGTAGGTGAGGACGTCGCCGCTGACCGCCATGATCATCGCCGGCTGCTCGGGCAGGCGGGCGGCGATGTCGTCGGGCCGGAGGAGCGCAGGGTGCAGGGTCATGGTCGACTCCGTTGTCGTGTCGTGCTTCGGAAGTCAGCGGCCGACGCGGTCGCCCTGGGCGGCGAGCCGCGTCCTGGTCTCCGCGCCGGCATCGCCCCGGAACATCGCCAGGTGCCGCTGGCTCTCGAGGTCGAGGTAGTGGCCGAACGGGAGCGCGTCGGCGTCGAGGAGGTTCCTTTTGAGAGTGCGCAACGCGTGCGATCCCCGCCCGGCCAGCGTGTCGACGAATGTGGCCGCGTCCTGGTGGAACGTCTCGGCCGGGTACACCGCGTTGAGAAAACCCTTGTGCGCCAGCTCGTCCGCGGTCAGTTTGCGGGGCAGGAAGCACAGATCGCGCGCCGCCGCGCCGCCCAGCCGGCGCTGCAGCGTCCAGGCCAGACCGAGCTCGCTGGACAGGCCCAGCTCCAGGAAGGCGGTGGAGAAACGCGCCGCGCTGGATGCGATACGCAGGTCGCAGGCCGACGCCCAGGCCATGCCCGCGCCCGCACAGGCGCCGTTGACGGCGGCCACCGTCACCTGCGGCATGTCGTGCAGCAGCCGGGCCGACTGGTAGTTGACCGGATCGGGGATCTCGGCCTCGTCCCGCGGCTCGTCCCGGCCGGCGGCCAGATCCGCGCCGGGACAGAACATCCGGCCGTTGCCGGTCAGCACGACGACATCGACGCCGTCGTCCCGTGCGATCCGGGACAGCGTTTCGTACATCTCGATGACCATCGCCGAGGTGACGCCGTTGTGATTGTCGGGCCGGTTGAAGGCCACGCGCGCCACGCGGCCCTGCGTGGTGACCTCGAGCGTGCTCATCAGGACACCCGTTCCCGTGCCTCGCAGAGCATCCGCGGCATCGCCGTCATCAGAACAGTCCTCCGTCCACCCGCAGCAACGCCCCGGTGGTGTAGCTGGACGCCGGGCTCGCGAGATACAACGCGCTGGTGACGATCTCCTCCGGCCGGCCCGGATGCCCGATCGCGCTCTTGGAGCGTCGCCTGTTCTCCTCCGGCCACGCCTTGGAGATGTCGGTGAGGAACGGGCCGGCGGAGAGCGTGTTCACCCGCACCGTGGGCGCGTACTCGAGCGCCAGCACCGTGGTGAGCGCGTTCAGTGCGGCCTTGGCCCCGGCGTAGGGCCCGAACCGCGGCTGCGGGAACAACGCGCCGGACGAGGACACGTTGATGATCGAGCCGCCGTCCCCGGCCGCCATCCGGGACCCGACCAGCGATCCCAGCCGGAACGGGCCCTTGAAGTTGACCCCGACGATCTTGTCGAACAGGTCTTCCGAGGTCTCCACCGACGAGGGGGCCAACGGCGACATGCCCGCGTTGTTCACCAGAATGTCGACGTGGCCGAACTCCTCGTAGACCGCGTCGGCGAGTGGTTCCAGCTCGTCCCAGTGCCCGACGTGGCACGCGTAGGGAAAGGCCTTGCGCCCCAGGGCCTCCACCTCGCCGGCCACCTGCCGGCAGCTGTCGATCTTGCGGCTGGTGATCGCGACGTCGGCGCCGGCGCGCGCGAACGCGAGCACCATCTGCCGGCCGAGCCCGCGGCTGCCGCCGGTGACGAGCGCGACCTTCCCGGTGAGGTCGAACAGGTTCTCGGTCATGCGTGCTCCTTCAGAATGTGCGCATAGCGCGCCTTCGCCGCTTCCAGCTTCGGCAGCCGATGCTCACTCGGGAACAACCCCTCGGCAGGCTGGTAGCCGCGCAGCATCTGTTTGGCGACGGCGACCTTGTGCACCTCGGTCGGCCCGTCCGCCAGGCCCATCGTCGGGAGGCCCATCCACATGCCGGCCAGTGGCAGTTCGTTCGTCACTCCCAGCGAGCCGTGCACCTGCATCGCCCGGTACACGATGTCGTGGTAGATCTTCGCCATCGCGACCTTGCACATCGCGATCTGCGTGCGCGCCGCGCCCTGCGGCTGGGTGTCGATGACCCACGCCGTGTGCAGCACCAGCAGCCGGTACTGCTCCAGCTCGATGGCCGAGTCGGCGATGAACTGCTGCACCAGCTGCTTGTTCGCCAGCCGCTCCCCTTGCGTATGACGGGAAAGCGCCCGCTCGCACATCATGTCGAACGCCCGGCGGCATTTTCCGACCGTCCGCATCGCGTGGTGCACCCGGCCGCCACCCAGACGCGCTTGCGCCACCCGGAAACCCTCGCCGGGGCCGCCCAGCATCGCGTCGGCCGGTACTCGCACCTCCCGGTAGCGGATGTAGCCGTGGGTGCCCTCGTCGTCGGCATGCCCCATGGTCGCCACGTTGCGCTTGATCTCGATGCCCGGCGTCTCGGCCGGCACGACGAACATCGACATCCGCTCGTAGGGATTCGCGTCCGGATCGGTCACCGCCATGACGATCAGGAACGACGCGTAACGGGCGTTGGAGGTGAACCACTTCTCGCCGTCGATCACCCAGTTGTCGCCGTCTTTCCAGGCACGGCAGACGAACTCCTTCGGGTCCGCGCCCGCCTGCGGTTCCGTCATCGAGAACGCGGACACGATGTCCCCGTCGAGCAGGGGCCGCAGATACCGCTCCTTCTGTTCCTCGGTGCCGAACATGGCGAGGATCTCGGCGTTGCCGGTGTCGGGCGCCGCCGTGCCGAACACGGTGGGCGCCCAGTGGGACCGGCCGAGGATCTCGTTCATCAACGCGAGCTTCAGCTGACCGTAGCCCTGCCCGCCGAGTTCGGGGCCGAGATGACAGGCCCACAGCCCTTGCGCCCGCACCTGCTCCTGCAGTGGTTTCAGGATCGCACGGGACGCTTTGTTGCCGACGTCGTAGGGATCGCCGTCCGCCGGGAACAACAGATCAAGCGGTTCCACCTCTTCCCGGACGAACCGCTCCATCCAGTCGAGTTTCTCCTGAAACTCCGGCTCCGTGCTGAACTCCCACATCGGGCTCTCCACTCTCAGTTGTGAATCGGACGTTCCGCCGTGTCCCTCTCGAGTCGGTTCCGCAGGGTCCGCAGCGTGATCGTCGCCGCGGTGAGGTCGGCTTCGTCTATGCCCGCGGTGATGCGGGTGATCCAGGACCGGCTCCGCTTGTTCGCGCGGTCGTACACCGCGCGCCCGGATGCTGTCGGCACGAGCAGCGGAGACCGTTTGTGATCCGGATTCTCCTCGCACGCCAGAAGCCCTCGCTTCAGCAGGATGTCGGCGATCCGCTGGACCGACTGGCGCGTGTGGCCAAGACTGCGGCCGATCTGCGGCACGGTCGGCGGGCGCTCGGCGTTGACGACGGCGATGAGGACCAGCAGTTGCGCCCCCGCCAGCCCTTCCTCGGCGGCATGCTCACCGGTGGCGGCGAGCAGCCGCCCCTGCGTACGCAGTACCTCGTCGATGAGGAGCGGCAGCGGATGACGATATCTGCTGGCCATGACGAATGATTGTCAAATTGACAGCATACTGTCAATAGGCCGAGCGGTTGACGGCAAGCCTTTTCGTATTCGCGAAAAGGCTTGCTACGAAACGCCGGTTATGCCGTACACCCGTTCGGCGTTGTCCGCGAACAGTCTCGCCCGCGCCGCCGCATCGAGCCCGGCGGTCACTTCGTCGTAAACGTTATACAAGTCGTCGAAGTCGCCGAACAGCCCGTCCACCGGGAAGTTGCTCGCGAAGAAGCACCGGGTGTCGCCGAAGACCTCGAGGCAGTGCTCGATCCATGGCCGGAAAGCCGCGGTGTCGAACCGGTTCAGGGTCATCGCCAGGCCGGAAAGCTTGCAGTGCACGTGCTCGCCCAACGCGGCGAGCCGGGCCATGCCGTCTCGCCAGCGCTCGACGTGCTCGGCGTCCTCGGACAGCGGCCAGCCGGTGTGCTCGACCACGATGGTGAGGGTGTCGAACGCTTCGAGGGCGCGGGCGGTATCGGCCATCTCGTCGGGATGCACGACGAGGTCGTAGACCAGCCCGCGTTCCTGCAACGCGCCGAGAATCGCACGCCCGACGGGTGACGCGGAGTCCATTCCCTCGCTCACCCGGATGCCGCGAAACCGTGGCGACATGACCTGCGAGTCCAGTTGCGCCAGCGCGGCAGCGGCGCCCACGCCAGGATCGAGCCCGCCGATGATCGCGTCGGGATGTCCCGTACGGGCGGTCAACTCGCCCAGTTCCCTGGTCTCGGTCAGGATGTGCGGGCCAACCGCCGCCGCGACGTGCACGTACTTCTCGACGTTCCACCGTGCGGACTCGGCCAGATAAATGTCCTGATCGAACAGCCGCCGCATCCGCGTGACGTCCTTCATCCCCAGACCGGCCAGCGCGTCGTCGCTGGCCAGGTACGGGTACCAGTCGACGCGGCTGGGATCCCAGTGATGCACGTGCGCGTCCACCACCCGCGGCACCGTGGTCGCCTCCGTCATCGGATCGCCTCCCGCAGTACGCCGGGCGCCCAGTCCGGGATGGCCGGACCGCCGTAGACGACCGTCGCGGCCGGACCCGGATGCGCGCGCAAGCCCGCCCACTCGCCGCGCACCACCAACTCGGCGCCGGCCAGCGCGCGGGTGTCCTCCGCGGCGGCCAGCCGGGCCACGAGCGCGCCCAGCGGCTTGCGGTCCGCCGGCGGGCCCTCCACCGTCACCGCGAACACGTCGATGTCCGTAGTGGACGGTGTGTCCTGCGCGGAGCGCGCCATCTGGGTAACCGCCTGGGCCACGCTGCGCCCGCCCGGCGAGTCCGCGGGCACCACGTGCACGACCCTGACCGGCCGGTTGTCCCCCGTCGCATGCCGCACCGCGGCACTCAGCCACGCGGCATGGTCGAGTACCCGGCGGGTCGTGCCGGCGTGGCTGTCCAGCACCTGCCGCCAGTCGGCGTCACCACCGGCGGGCGTCTCCCGCAAGGCGACCACCACGGCGTCGACCTGGCCCGCCACCGCCCGGCTTGCGTCCTCGAATCCACCGGCGACGGTCTTCGGGGTGACGACGGCGAGCCCCCAGGGCCGCAGCGCATCTTCGACCGCGGCAGCGATCTCGGCGTCGTCGGACACGACCAGGCAGTTCTTGGTCGGCGTGACCGGTTCCCGCGCCGGTATGTCCGTAATGGGGCCGAAGCGTGGATTGGATCCGCCGCTGGTCCGCTGCTCGGCCTCGGCCGGGCCGAACACGACCGGGACCACAGTGGACAGCGTGGTGCCGAAATCAGCGGCGCCACCGGTCCCCACCGCCTCGATCAGTCGCGGCGGCGCGATCAGCGACAGTTCCGACCCCGCCGAGAACACGACCCGGCCGGTGCACCACCCGAACGCCTCGCTGGCGAGCAGGGCCGCGGCCGGAGCCATGTCCGACGGCTGCGGCATCGCCGTGAGATCGAGCCCGCGGGGGCTGACGCCGCTGGCTACCAGTGCTTCCCGCACCATCCTTGTCGCGGCGATCGGGGACAGCGCGTTCACGGTCACACCGGGCGGAGCCAGCGGCCCCAGCTCCCAGGTCAGGGACGCGACCGCCCGTTTGGCGGTCCCGTAGGCCGGACCCTGCGCGGAAGTGCGAGCCAGGCCGACGCCCGAGGTGAAGCCGACAACGCGCCCGTAACCCGCTTCCGCCATCAGCGGCAGCGCGGCGGACAGCACGTTCAGGTAGCCGTTGACGTGCACGTCGACCACCCTGGTCCAGTCGCGCTCCGAGGCGTCGCCGATCACCCTGGAGCGGACGATCCCGGCCGTGTTCACCACCGCGTCCAGCGAGCCGAATCGCTGCACGACCTCGGCGAACAACTCACGCACGGCGTCACCGTCGGTGACCGAAGCGGTGGACGCGAGCGCGGTGCCACCCAGTTCCTCCACGCGCCGCGCGGTTTCCGCGGCGGACTGCTCACCGGCCGGCTCACCGTCGACGGTCCATCCGGGATCCATCGCGACCACCGTCGCGCCCCGGCGGGCCACCTCCAGGGCTGTCTCCGTGCCGATCCCGCCACCACCGCCGGTAACCACCACAACCCGGCCACGCATGTCCGACACTCGCGCCTCCTTGCCGCTCGACTGTCCACAATGGCCGGCGAGGCGACCTCGTCGGCACTAGCCAACGTAGATCATGTGACACCCGGCTGTCACTACCTGACGGGCTCTCTTCGAGACGAGCGATGAGTTTCGCGGACGGGCGGAGTCGGTACGGGTATCGGAACCGCCACGAAGGAGGGCACGACCCATGACCACCAAGCCGCTCACCACCTGCCTCTGGTTCGACGACCAGGCCGAGGCCGCCGCGAACTTCTACGCCGGCGTCTTCCGGAACTCGAAGGTCGGCGACATCACGCGCTATCCGGAGGGCACCCCGAGCCCCGGGAAGGTGATGACCGTCGAGTTCCAGATCAACGGGCAGAACTTCGTCGGCCTGAACGGCGGACCGGAGTTCAAGTTCAACGAGTCCGTCTCGTTCCAGATCCACTGCGACGGGCAGGACGAGGTCGACTACTACTGGCACACCCTGACGGCCGACGGCGGCGAGGAAAGCCAGTGCGGCTGGCTCAAGGACAAGTACGGGGTGTCCTGGCAGGTCGTGCCCGACCAGTTCTTCGACTACGTCACCGGCCCCGACCCCGCCGGCGCGCAGCGGGCGACGCAGGCGATGTTCGGCATGAGGAAGCTCGACATCGAGGCCCTGCGCAAGGCCTACGAAGGCTGACCGGGGACGCGGGCGGGGTCCTGGGGGCTCCGCCCGCACGCCACACGCGACCGCACGGGAACCCGGAGGCCCATGTCCACGTTGTCCGGTTCAAGACACCGAACCCGTGGGGAGTGACCGATGGGCACCGCGATTACCGTGATCGTGCTCCTACTGATCATCGTCGGCGGTATCGCGTACTTCGCGCGTTCGCAGGCACAGGCCCGGCAGCGCCAGCTCGAGGACGCGAAGGCGGACGCGCGGCGCCTCGTCGAACGCCTCGGCGGCCAGGTGCTGAACCTGACCGGCACCGACATCGCGTCGCAGCAGGCGCTGGCCGACGCGGCCGAGCGCTACAACGCCGCCGGATCGCAGTTGGAGCAGGCCAAGACGGCTGAGCAGGCCAAACTCGTCAAGGAGACCGCGCTCGAGGGCCTCTACTACGTCCGTGCGGCGCGCACCGCCATGGGCATCGACCCCGGCCCGAAGCTGCCGGAGGAGCTGGAGCGCGAGCGCGCCGGCAAGGTGACCGAGCACCGCAAGGTCGACGTCGAGGGCCAGACCTACGAGGCCTCACCGGACCCTGGCGGCAACACCCCGTACTACTACCCCGGCGGCCGCGTGGCCGGACGGCCCGTGCCGCAGGGCTGGTACAGCACGCCGTGGTGGAAGACCGCCCTGGTCGCGGGCGCCTGGGGCATCGGCTCGATGCTGCTGTTCGACGCGATGTTCTCCGGCATGTCGGGCATCGCCGGTGCCCAGGCGTGGGAGTCCGGCTACGACGCCGGCCAGGAGGACGCGATGTCCGACATGGGCGGCGACGGCGGCGGCGACTTCGGCGACGGTGGCGGGGACTACGGCGGCGGCGATTTCGGTGGCGGTGACTTCGGCGGCGGCGGGGACTTCGGCGGCGGAATGGACTTCTAACCGGGCTGGCAGGCCGGACACCAGTACAGGTTCCGTCCTGCCAGTTCTTTGTGCGCCACCGGCGTGCCGCACACGAGACAGGGCTGCCCGGTGCGCCGGTACACGTACACCTCGCCGCCGTGCCGGTCCTCGCGCGGCGCGCGTCCCGTGACCTCCGGCAGGTGCTCGTCGTCGACGGTGTCGATGCGTCCCGTGCGCACCCCGGCGCGCATCAACGTCACCAGGTCGTCCCAGATCTCCTTCCACCGCGCCGGGTCCAGCGACCGCCCTGGCAGCATGGGAGTGATCCCGTGCCGGAACAGCACCTCGGCCCGGTAGACGTTGCCGACCCCCGCGAGCACCGACTGGTCCATCAGCAGCGCGGCGATGGAGGTGCGGGACGCGGAGATCCGCTCGTAGGCCCGCTCCGGCCGGGCGTCCCGGCGCAGCGGGTCCGGCCCGAGCCGTGCCTTGATCGCGTCGACCTGGTCAGGGGTGAGCAGCTCGCACCGGTTCGGCCCGCGCAGGTCCGTCCAATGTGTATCGCCGACGAGCCGCATCCGCACCTGGCCGACGGGCGGCTGCTCGGGCAGCTTGGCCTCGGTGAACGTCCCGTACAGGCCGAGGTGCACGTGCACGATCCCGGCCTCGTAGCGGTGGAAGAGGTGCTTGCCGTAGGCCTCCGCCTTGACCAGCACTTGACCGTCCACAAGGGACGCGTCGTGGGCGAACTTGCCTTGCGGGCTGGAGACCCGCACCGGTGCGCGGCCGTAGCGGCGCTGGTGCAGCCGGGCGAGCCGGTGGAGGGTGTGCCCCTCGGGCATCAGGCGGGCAGCGGCGGCGGCGTGCCGGTGCGCTCGTAGTCGAGCAACTGCTGGATGCGGCGGCCGTGCCGCTCCTCGGACGAGGGCGGGGTGGAGAGGAACGCGTCGACGATCGCGACGGCTTCCTCGACGGTGTGCATCCGCGCGCCGATCCCGATCAGCTGCGCGTGGTTGTGCTCGCGGGCAAGCTGCGCGATCTCGGGCTTCCAGGCGAGTGCGGCCCGCGCCCCCCGCACCTTGTTGGCCGCGATCTGCTCACCGTTGCCGGAGCCGCCGATGACGATGCCGAGGCTGCCCTCGTCGGCCACCACGCGTCGCGCCGTCTCGATGCAGAACGCGGGGTAGTCGTCCTGCGCGTCGTAGACGGCCGGCCCGATGTCGGTCACCTCGTTGCCCTGGCCCTGGAGGTAGCTCACCAGGTGGTTCTTCAGCTCGAAACCGGCATGGTCGGATCCCAGATACACACGCACGGCGCAGAGTCTGCCATCCTCACGCCCATGCGCTGGACGGAGGTCGGCGAGGGCGTTTTCGCCCGCCGGCACGAGCACCTCGACCTCACGCTCGGTCTGGTGCTCGGCGCCGAACGGTGCCTGGTCGTCGACACCGGCGGCGACGAGGTGCACGGTGCCGAGTTCGCCGCCGCGGTCCGCGAGCTCACGCCGCTGCCGTGGGTGGTGGTCCTCACGCACGGGCATTTCGACCATCACTTCGGCACCTACGCGTTCCTGCCGTGCCCGGTCTGGGCGCACGAACGGTGTGCGGCCGCGATGGACGACGACCGCGCGGCCTGGATTTCGAAATTCCGGCGCGAGGGCGAGCCCGAAGCGGCCGGGCGGCTGGCCGCGTCGAGACTCGTACCGCCGACCGACGTGCTGGCCACCGAGGTCAGGCTCGACCTCGGCGGCCGGACCGTCACGCTGCTGCATCCCGGCCGCGGGCACACCGACCACGACGTCGCGGTGCACGTGCCCGACGCCGGCGTGGTGTTCACCGGCGACCTGGTCGAACAGGGCGCCGACCCGTCGATCGGACCGGACTCGCACGTCGCGGAATGGCCGAGGGCGCTGGACTCCCTGCTCGCCCTCGGCGCACACACCTACGTGCCGGGCCACGGCGACCCCGTCGACCCCGGCTTCGTGCGCGCGCAGCGAAACCGGCTCAGTCGAAGTTCAGGTCGCCCGTCCGCGTCCGCTTGAGCTCGTAGAAGTCCGGGTAGCTCGCCAGCGCCCGTGCGCCGTCGAAGATCTTCACCGCGTCCTCGCCGCGCGGGATCGACGACAGCACCGGCCCGAAGAACGCGACGCCGTCGATGTGGATCGTCGGGGTGCCGACGTCCATGCCGACCGGGTCCATGCCCTCGTGGTGACTCTTCTTCAGCGCCTCGTCGTACTCGGTGGAGTTCGCCGCGTCCACCAGCTCCTGCGGCGCGTCGACGGCCGTCAGCGCCTCCTTGAGCACGACCTCGATGTCCTTGTTGCCCTGGTTGTGGTACCGGGTGCCGAACTCCGTGTAGAAGTCGCGCAGCACCGCCTCGCTCTTGGCCTGCGACAACGCGATGGCGACCCGCACTGGGCCCCATGCCTTGTCCAGCAGCTCCCGGTACTGCTCGGGCAGGTCGCGGCCCGCGTTGAGGACCGCGAGGCTCATCACCTTGAAATGCAGGTCCAGGTCGCGATGCCGCTCGACCTCGAGAATCCAGCGTGAAGTGATCCACGCGAACGGGCAGACCGGGTCGAAGTAGAAGTCGACGCGCGGGCGCTCTGCAGCCATCAGTCTCTCCCAGCGATATCGGGCGTGGTTGCCCCCGACCGTGCCAACAGCACACGAACACGGCTTGTTCCCGGCCCATCCGTGATTGGATAGCGGGATAGCCGAAAACGACCACCGCTAGTGCTACGAGGTGCCTGTGCCCGCCCCTAACCTGACCCGTGACCAAGCAAGGCAGCGTGCCGACCTGCTGGAAGTCGAGTCGTACGACATCGCACTCGACCTCACAGACGGTAATGGCGGTCCGGGCGAGAAGACATTCGACTCGACCACCACCGTCCGGTTCTCCAGTGCCCGACCCGGGGAGAGCGCCTGGATCGACATCGTCGCCGCCAGGGTGCGCTCGGCCACGCTGAACGGCAAGGTCCTCGACGTGTCGTCCTACGTGGAGGACGACGGTGTCGCGCTGCCGGATCTGGCTGCCACCAACGAACTGGTCGTGGCGGCGGACTGCCGCTACATGAACACCGGTGAGGGCCTGCACCGGTTCGTCGATCCGGTCGACGACGCCGTCTACCTCTACACGCAGTTCGAGACGGCCGACGCGAAGCGGATGTTCGCGTGCTTCGACCAGCCGGACCTGAAATCGACCTACCGCCTCACGGTCACCGCGCCGAGCGACTGGAAGGTCGTGTCGAACGCGCGGATCGAGTCCACCGAGAAGACACCGGAGGGCGCGACACGCACCGTGTTCGCGGTGTCCGAGCGCATCTCGACGTACCTGGTCGCGCTGGTCGCGGGCCCGTACGCCGAGTGGCACGACCAGTACTCCGACGAGCACGGCACGATCCCGCTCGGGATCTACTGCCGCGCGTCGCTGGCCGAGCACATGGACGCGGACCGCCTGTTCACCGAGACCAAGCAGGGTTTCGGGTTCTACCACAAGGCTTTCGACACGCCGTACCCGTTCTCGAAGTACGACCAGCTGTTCGTGCCCGAGTTCAACGCGGGCGCGATGGAGAACGCGGGCGCGGTGACGTTCCTCGAGGACTACGTGTTCCGCAGCCGCGTCACCCGCTACTCATACGAGCGTCGCGCCGAGACCCTGCTGCACGAGATGGCGCACATGTGGTTCGGCGACCTGGTCACCATGCGCTGGTGGGACGACCTGTGGCTGAACGAGTCGTTCGCGACGTTCGCGAGTGTGCTGGCGCAGGCCGAGGCCACCGAGTACGAACACGCGTGGACCAGCTTCGCCAACATCGAGAAGTCGTGGGCCTACCGCCAGGATCAGCTGCCCTCGACGCACCCGATCGCGGCCGACATCGTCGACCTGCAGGCGGTCGAGGTGAACTTCGACGGCATCACCTACGCCAAGGGCGCCAGTGTGCTCAAGCAGCTGGTGTCCTACGTCGGGCTGGACAACTTCCTCGCCGGGCTGCGGGTGTACTTCGGCAAGCACGCGTGGGGCAACGCGACGCTGGCCGACCTGCTGGCCGCGCTGGAGCAGGCGTCCGGGCGCGACCTGTCGGGCTGGAGCGCGCAGTGGCTGGAGACCACCGGGCTCAACGCGCTGCGGGCCCGGTTCGAGACCGATGACCATGGCGCGTTCACGTCGTTCGCGGTGGTGCAGACGGGCGCGAAGCCGGGGGCGGGTGAGCTGCGCACCCACCGCATCGCGGTCGGCGTCTACGACGACGACAACGGCAAGCTCGTACGCGTCAAGCGAGTCGAGCTGGACGTCGAGGGAGAGGTCACCGACGTGCCGGAGCTCGTCGGCGCCGCGGCGGGCAAGCTCGTGCTGGTCAACGACGACGACCTGACCTACTGCACGATGCGGCTCGACGCGGGATCGCTGACCACGCTGGTCGACCGCATCGCCGACATCACCGAACCCCTTCCCCGCACGCTGTGCTGGTCGGCGGCGTGGGAGATGACGCGCGAGGCCGAGCTGAAGGCCAGGGACTTCGTCGCGATCGTCGCGCACGGCATCCAGGCCGAGACCGAGGTCGGCGTGGTGCAACGGCTGCTGCTGCAGGCGCAGACCGCGCTGAACTCCTACGCCGAGCAGCAGTGGGCGGCCGAACGCGGCTGGCCCGATTTCAGCGCGCGGACGCTGGAGCTGGCGCGAGCGGCCGAGCCGGGCTCGGACCACCAGCTGGCCTACGCCAACGCGCTCGCCGGGTCGCTGCTGAACGAGGAGCAGCTGGGCGTACTGGCCGGCTGGCTGGACGGTTCGGCCCCGCTGCCGGGCCTGACCGTCGACGCGGACCTGCGCTGGCGGCTGCTCAAGGCGCTCGTGGCGCACGGCAAGGCCACCGAGGCCGAGATCCAGGCCGAGCTGGCGCGGGACGACACCGCGGCCGGCCGCAGGCACGCCGAGTCCGCGCGAGCGCTGCGGCCGCTGGCGGCGGCGAAGGCCGAAGCGTGGCGGCGGGCGATCTACGACGACGAACTGCCCAACGCGATGAGCAACGCGATCATCGGCGGGTTCTCGCACCCCGGTCAGAAGGAACTGCTCGGCGAGTACGTCGCCAAGTATTTCGAGGTGATCGACGAAGTGTGGCAGCGTCGCTCGAGCGAGCGGGCGCAGCCGGTGGTCGTCGGCCTGTTCCCCGCGTGGGCGGTCGAGCAATCCACTGTGGACGCTGCGGACGCGTGGCTGGCGCAGGACAAGCCGGCGGCGCTGCGGCGGCTGGTCTCGGAAGGCCGTGCGGGCATCGTCCGCGCGCTCGCGGCCCGCGACTTCGACGAAAGCTAGGAATGCCGTGCGTGCGGCACCCCCTCATGACGTATAGCGCGTCGAGGGGGTGCCGCACGGAAGGCGGCTAACGCGGGGCGTGGCCCGCCTGGTCGGCGAGCATGCGCAGGCCGGAGACGAGGCCACCGACCAGGTCACCCTCCTTGAAGGAGGCGACCATGCTCATCACGGCCAGCTTCGCGGCGCGGTCGGGAAGGCGCTGCAGCGCGTCGGAGCCCGTGACGACCTCCACCACGCGCTCGCCCGGCGACACCGCGATCAGCACCGCGTTCGGCGCACCCTCGCCGATCGAGGCGTGCAGCTTCTCGGCCGCGACGCGGGTGTCGTCGCCCAGCTCACCCAGGTAGACGCTGAAATCGACACCGGTCTCCCGGCTCGCCAGTGTCAGCGCCTCGTCGAGACGGGCCAGCTGCGGAACGCTGAATGGGCCGGATGGAGCACCCGGCTCGTACATCTTGGCGACCGAGCGCCGCCCGGTGGGGGTGATGCCGACCCCGAACTCGGGCTCGGCCGTCTCGGTCTGCTGGACCAGTTCACCAGCTGCCACGGGCACCTCCTGCTGCCGTCCCCGACGCGGCCTCGCCGGAGTTCACCGGCCGGTGGGCACCGATGCCCTCCGGGTTGCCGCTCCACCACATGGGCGCGTACTCCCAGGGCTGGCCCGGGCGGTACCGCGGCGTCGCGGCGAACTTCGCACGCAGCGTCCACAGCGCGACCAGGCCGTAGATCGCGGCCGGGATCAGCGCGAAGACCAGGATCGTCTCGACGATGTTCACGCCCGCCAGCGTAGCTTGCGGCTCACCCGCTCGTTGAGAGTGTCGGCGTGACCGCTCGTCGCACCGGGCACGCCGTCCGCCGTGTGCCGGGTCCGCCGTCAAGCGTTGGGCCGAACGGCCCTGCCTCGAAAGGTCGCAACTCACCGTACAGGTGGCCGCACTGAGCGCTATTGGGTTGTCCGGAGGATCAATTCCTCGTAGTTTTTCACCTGTACGGGCCTTGCGCCCCGCTCCCCTTCCCAATATGTAACGCCCAGGGTCCCCGGAGGACACACCATGAACCTCTTGCTTACCCCCGCTCAGACCAACGACAACCACCTTCGGTCACTGACTGCAGCTACTGAGAGTCGTGGGACTCGGGTCACCCGGGGGACGCGCGTCACCGCGGGCACGAGGGTTACCCGGGGCACGCGTGTGACGCGCGGCACAAGGGTCACGGCGGGAACGAGGGTCACCCGCGGTACGAGGGTCACGCGCGGCACCCGGGTCACCAGTGGTACGCGGGTCACCCGTGGCACCCGTGTGACGAGGGGCACTCGCGTCACCTGCGGCACGCGCGTCACGTCGGCCTGACGTTCCCGGATCCAAGGGCATAACGGCCTGCGCCCCGGCCACCGTCACGGCAGGCCGGGGCGCAGGCAAAAATCAGGCGGCCACCCCGAGGTATGGCCGCCACAACGGATCCGCGTCGCCGGAATGCACCAGCAACCTCCAATGCGGACCGTGTGGCGCGGTGGGCACTACGCGCAGATGCCAGCCGAGTTCCGAGAGGAGCTTGTCGGCCTTGCGGTGATTGCACTTCGCGCAGCAGGCCACGCAGTTCTGCCAGGCGTGCGCCCCGCCACGGCTGCGCGGGATCACGTGATCGATGGTCTCCGCCCGGCCGCCGCAGTACGCGCAGCGGTAGCGGTCCCGGTGCATCAGCCCGGCCCGCGTGAGCGGCACCTGGGCGCGATAGGGCACGCGAACGTAACTGGAGAGCCTGATCACCGAGGGCACGGGCAACGACACCGTGGCCGCGTGCAGTTCGAGCCCAGCCGGATCGCCGTGCACTACCTCGGCCTTGCCGCACATCACCAGCACCACGGCCCGCCGCAGCGGCAGCGCCGTGAGCGGTTCGTAAGTTGCGTTGAGCAGCAGGACGCGCCGCCTCCCCGGAGAGAACCCAGGGGGGCCACCATGACCGGCCGGATCCCTGCCTCTACGCTGTCCGGGCGGTCGGCTCGACCGGCCGCCGGCCCGGGGTGGCCCACCACCCGGGTAAGCGCACAAGACGACCTCCGACGCCGGCCCGGCCACGGTGTGGTCGAGGGCGCCGAGGGGGATCGGTTGTCGGTCTGGCACTCGACCACCTCCACCGGTGCAGCCATAGTCGACCACAGATCCCACCGGAAATGCACCTGTGTTAGAAGACGTGTCCTGTGACATCCGTCCGACGTTCGGCTGAACTCGGGCGCACGAGACGAGGAAGGGGCCGCGTTTCCACGTGAATCCGTTCGGCACGCAACCCCCGGAATGCATCACCCAGCAGGGCACCTGGTGCTACCAGGTGTTCCAGGTCACACACAACGAGTGGCTCGCGGCGTCGGCCGGCTGGCTCATCGCCAAGCCGCTCAAGATCGTGATCATCCTCGCCGTGGCGTTCGTCATCCGATGGCTGCTGCGCAAGCTGATCGACCGGGTCACCACGATCCCGCGCAACAACGGCCGCAAGATGCCCGCGCTGCTGCGCCCCCTGCGGGAGCGGGCGGGCGACCTGCTCGGCCCCGCGGTGCTCGAACGCCGCCGCCAGCGCGCCACGACGATCGGCTCGGTGCTCAAGTCGCTGACGTCGTTCATCGTGCTGGGGCTCGCGGCGCTGCAGATCCTCGCCGAACTGGGCCTCAACCTCGGGCCGATCATCGCCTCGGCCGGGATCGTCGGTGTCGCGCTCGGGTTCGGCGCGCAGAACCTCGTCAAGGACTTCCTGTCCGGCATGTTCATGATGATCGAGGACCAGTACGGCGTCGGCGACGTCGTCGACGTCGGCGAGGCCAGCGGCACCGTCGAGGCGGTGGGCCTGCGGATTACCACGCTCCGCGATGTCAAGGGCACCGTCTGGTACGTACGCAACGGCGAGGTGCTGCGCGTCGGCAACTCGAGCCAGGGCTTCGCCAACGCCGTGGTCGACGTGCCGCTGAGCTACACGGCCGACGTGGACCGCGCGGTCGAGGTGCTGACCGAGGCCGCGGCCCGGGCCGTGTCGACCGAACCGCTCTCCGGCGATGTGCTGGAACCGCCCCAGGTGCTCGGTGTGGAACGCGTCACCCCGGAAGGCATCGAGATCCGCCTGACGGCCCGGACCCGCCCGGGCAAGCAGTGGTCGGTGCAGCGTGCACTGCGTGCCAGCGTGATCGGCGCGCTGGAGGAGGCCGGGTTCGATCCGCCGATCGGCCGGTTCGTGACACAGCCGAACTCGACCGGCACGGCACAATAGAGTCATGTCCGAATCGATCAGTGACGCGCAGACCTTCTACGACGCGGTCGGCGGCGAGCCGACGTTCCGCAAGATCGTCGCGCGCTTCTACGCCGAGGTCGCCGAGGACGAAGTGCTGCGCCCCATCTACCCGGAGCAGGACCTTGGCCCCGCGGAGGAGCGGCTGCGGCTGTTCCTGATGCAGTACTGGGGCGGCCCGCACACCTACTCCGACACGCGGGGCCATCCCCGGCTCCGGATGCGGCACGCGCCGTTCAAGATCGGCCCGATCGAGCGCGACGCGTGGCTGCGCGCCATGCGCGTCGCGGTCGACGAGGCCCGGCTGCCGGCACCGCTGGCGAAGCAACTCTGGGAGTACCTGGAGATGGCCGCCCAGGGCATGATGAACAGCTGGGTTTAGAACAGCAGCGGGAGCAGCGCCTGGCGGCGTCGCAGCACGGCGCCGTAGCGGGCGTCGAGCCGTACCCACGATTTCGTGGCCGTCACGCGCACCACGTCCGCGGGCAGCGACGAGTCGACAAATCCCATACCGGACAGCGCGAACAGGCAGCGCATCGGGATCTTCACCTCGACCCCCTCGCCACTGACCGTCAGCACCGTCTGATCCATCAGCGACGCCGGCGGCGTGCCGTGCGGGCCCGCGTTCTCGTGGGCCAGCGCGACGCCGCGGTCGGTCAGTTCCGACACGACGCGCACCGGCACGTCGTCGACCGTCTGCCACTGCCCGCCGATCGGCAACTCCGCGTGCCACATCAGGTCTCGCGGCGGGCCCGCGTCCATCCGGTCCCCCCGCGCGACGGTGAGCGCGGCCAGCAGTTCGTTGCCGGACACCGTCACATCGCCGGGCCGGATCTCGCCGTGCACGGCCCTCGTCGCGAGCACCTCGAACGGCGTCGTCACCCACGCCTCGACCACGTCGTCACCGCGGTTACGCAACCGCACGACGCTCTGGCCGTCCAGCCGCACCGCGCGCGCCACGAACGCCGCGAGCGTCTCGCGGTCGGCCTGCCCGGCGACGCGCAATTCGGTGGCCGTACTCGTGCTCTCAGTCATCGCCACCTCCCAGCCTTGTCCGCAGGAACGTGCGCTCGGATTCGGTGAACCGCCGCGGCCGTTGCGTCGCCACCTCGTACGGCGCCAGCACCGTCTCGGCCGTGACGGCGATCTTGTCCTCTTGCGATGATCCGTTGTGGACACTGTAGTCCAGCGTCACCGAGGCGAACCTCAACTCCCGCAAGGAAATGTCGACGCGGATCGGCCGGCCGTTCACCACGACCGGCGCGCGGTAGCGCACCGCGAGCTGGACCACGACCATGCCTTTCGCGAACTCGGCGAGCCCCGCCTCGGCCGCCTCGCCGAACAGCAACGGCACCCGGGCCTCTTCGAGCAGCGTCACGAGGTTGGCGTGGTTGACGTGCCCGAACGCGTCCATGTCCGACCAGCGCGGCCGGACCATCGCTACGTACCCCACTATCTCACCGTGCTCCGGAGCTGGCGGGCGGCGACCGACAGGGTGGCGAGGTCCAGCCTGCCCGAGTGGTTGATCTCGTCGAGCGCGACCCTGGCGCGCGCGAGCCGCGAGGCGTTCGACTTCTCCCACTGAGAGATCTTCTCCTCCGGCGAGTCGTCGGGCTCGCTGTGCCGCAGGGCGTCGAGCGTGATCGCCCGCAACGAGGAGTACACGTCGTCGCGCAGCGACAGCCGCGCCAGCGCGTGCCAGCGGTTGCCGCGTTCGAGCGCGCTGATCGAGGTCAGCAGCCGGTCGACGTCCAGATGCGCGGACAGCGCGTAGTACAGCTCGGCGGTCTCCTGGGGGGTGCGCTCCACGTCCCCCCGCGCCTCCCGATCGGCCAGCTCGGCCGCCTCGATGACGTCGAGCAGGCCGTAGGCGTCCAGCAGCGTCGCGACCCGGTTCGCCAGCTCCCGCGGCACACCTTCGCCCACCAGTGTCTCGGTCGTCTCCTGGACGGCCTCGACCTCGCGGCCCCGCAGCAACCCGGCGACCTGCGGCGCGAGCCGGCTGACGGCCCCGCCGAACCGGGTGATCTCGGCACCCACGGCCAGCGGCTGGGGCCGGTTGGCGAGGAACCAGCGGGAACTGCGGTCGAGCAGCCGCCGCGACTCGAGCATCAGGGCATCCGCGATCTCCGCGGGCACGACGTTGTCGAGCGCGTCGATCTCCGACCAGAGCGAGCCGAGGTCGAACACGCGCGTCACCACCGTGTAGGCGCGGATCGCGTCGGTGGCCGTCGCGTTCATCTCCTCGGCGAGCCGGAACGCATACGACAGGCCACCGCCGTCCACGACCTCGTTGACGAGCAGTGTGCTGATGATCTGGCGGCGCAGCGGGTGCTCGCCGATCCGGTCGGCGAACCGCTCGCGCAGCGGCCTCGGGAAGTACTCCGGAAGGCGGCGGGCGAACACCTCCGCGTCCGGCAGTTCGCTGGCCAGCAGTTCGTCCTTGAGCTCGAGCTTGACGTGCGCGAGCAGGGTCGCCAGCTCGGGCGAGGTGAGGCCCTTGCCCGCCTTCTCCAGCTCCTGGAAACCCGCCGGGCTCGGCAGGAACTCCAGCTCCCGGTCCAGCGCACCGGCCGATTCCAGTGCCGCGACGAGCCGCTCGTGCACCGAGATCATGGCGCCCGCGTGTGCTCGGCTCACCCCGAGCACCGCGTTCTGGTCGTAGTTGTCGGCAAGCACGAGGTCGCCGACCTCGTCCGTCATCTCGTGCAGCAGTTCGTCGCGCTGCTCGCGTTCCAGCTGGCCGGCCATGACCGCGTGGTCGAGCAGGATCTTGATGTTGACCTCGTGGTCGGAGCAGTCCACTCCCGCGGAGTTGTCCAGCGCGTCGGTGTTGATCTTGCCGCCGTTGCGGGCGAACTCGATCCGGCCGAGCTGGGTAAGCCCGAGGTTGCCGCCCTCCCCGACCACCTTCACCCGCAGGTCCCGGCCGTTGACGCGCACGGCGTCGTTGGCCTTGTCGCCGGCGTCGGCGTGGGTTTCGTCCGCCGCCTTGACATAGGTGCCGATTCCGCCGTTCCACAACAGATCGACGGGCGCGAGCAGGATCGACCGGATCAACTCGGCGGGCGAGAGCTTCGTGATGTCGTCGGCGAGGCCGAGCACGCTGCGCACCTGCGGCGTCACCGGGATCGTCTTGGCGTTGCGTGAGTAGATGCCGCCGCCTTCGCTGATCAGCGAGCGGTCGTAGTCGTCCCACGACGAGCGTGGCAGCTCGAACAACCGCTTGCGCTCGCGGAACGTGGACGCGGCGTCCGGGTCGGGATCGAGGAACACGTGCATGTGGTTGAACGCCGCCACCAGCCGGATGTGCTCCGAGAGCAGCATCCCGTTGCCGAACACGTCCCCAGCCATGTCACCGATGCCGACGACGGTGAAGTTCTCGCGCTGCGTGTCCACGCCCAGTTCGCGGAAGTGCCGCTTGACGCTCTCCCACGCGCCGCGCGCGGTGATGCCCATCGCCTTGTGGTCGTATCCGACCGAGCCGCCGGAGGCGAACGCGTCGCCGAGCCAGAACCCGTAGCTCCCGGCGACCTCGTTGGCGATGTCGGAGAACGTCGCCGTGCCCTTGTCCGCGGCGACGACCAGGTACGTGTCGTCGCCGTCGTAGCGCACCACGTCGGGCGCGGGCACCGGCTTGCCCTCGACCAGGTTGTCGGTGAGGTCCAGCAGACCCGAGATGAACATGCGGTAGCAGGCGATGCCCTCGTTCTGCTGCGCCTCACGGTCCACGCCAGGGTCGCCGGTGGGGCGCGGCGGGCATTTGACCACGAACCCGCCCTTCGCGCCGACCGGCACGATCACGGCGTTCTTCACGGCCTGCGCCTTGACCAGGCCGAGGATCTCGGTACGGAAGTCCTCCCGGCGATCCGACCAGCGCAACCCGCCCCGCGCGACGGCGCCGAACCGCAGGTGCACACCCTCGACGCGCGGAGAGTACACGAAAATCTCGAACTTCGGGCGCGGTTCCGGCAGGTCGGGCACGGTCTGCGGGTCGAGTTTGAACGCGAGGTAGGGGCGGTCGGTGAGCCGGTAGTTCGTGCGCAGCGTGGCGCCGATGACCGCGAGCAGACGCCGCAGGATGCGGTCCTCGTCGAGGCTGGTGACCGCGTCGATCATGGTCGAGATCTCGCTCGCCATCGTCTCGCCCTGCGTGTCGGCGGCGGGATCGGTGGCGAGGTCGAAGCGGTGCTCGAAGTAGCGCACGAGCTGGGTCGCGATGTCGGTGTGCGCGAGGACCGAGCTCTCGATGTAGTCCTGCGAGTACGGGGTGCGTGCCTGGCGCAGGTAGCGCGCGTAGGCGCGCAGCACGGCGGCCTGCCGCCAGGTGAGGCCGGCGCGCAGCACGAGCGCGTTGAACCCGTCGACCTCGCAGTGGCCGCGCCAGGCCGCCGCGAACGCGTCCTGGAAGCGGATCTGCAGGTCGTGCTCGGCCTCGTCGGTGAGGCCTTCCAGCTCACGCCGGCCGATGCGCAGGCCGAAGTCGTAGATCCAGGAGCGGGTGCCGTCCTCGCGGTGCAGGTCGTACGGGCGCTCGTCGACGACCTCCACGCCCATTCGCTGCAACACGGGCAGCACGGCCGACAGCGTCACGCCCTCGCCGAGCAGGAACAGCTTGAAGCGCCTCTCCCCCGGCTCGGCATCGGCCGGGACGTAGAACGACATCGCCAGGTCGTCCTCGCCGGTGAGCGACTCGAGCGTGCGCAGGTCGGCCAGCGCCTGTGCGGCGCTGTAGTCCTCTTTGTACGCCTCGGGGAACACGCCGGCACAGCGCTGGCCCAGTTCGGTGGCCGACTCCTCGCCGAGCGGCCCGGCGGCGCGGCCCGCTTCACCGGCGCGCTGGCGGCGTTCCGCGAGGATCGCCTCGACCATCAGGTCATCCCAGCTGCGCATGGCCGTGTTGAGCTGTTCCTGGATGCGCAGGGTGTCCGGTTCGACCTTGCGGGTGGGGTCGGTGTGCACGATGAAGTGCACCTGCGCGAGCGCGGTCTCGCCGACGCGCGTGCTGTACTCGAGATGGGTGCCTTCGAGTTCGGCGAGCAGCACCTGCTGCATCGCCAGGCGCGAGCGCGTGGTGTAGCGGTCGCGGGGCAGGAACACCAGGCACGAGTAGAAGCGGCCGTAGGGGTCGCGGCGCAGGAACAGGCGCAGCCGGCGCCGGTCGGACAGCGTGATCGCGCCGATCGCGGTGGAGTACAGCGAGTCCTCGTCGGCGGAGAACAGGTCGGAGCGGGGCCAGTTCTGGAGCACTTCGAGCATGCGCTGGCCCGAGTAGGACTCCATCGGGTAGCCGGCGCGGTGGATGACGTTGCGGACCTTGCCCGCGACGACGGGGATGTCGAGGACGTCCTCGTGCAGGGCGTTGGTGGTGAACATGCCGAGGAAGCGGTGCTCGCCGGTGACGTTGCCGCGGGCGTCGAACGTCTTGACGCCGACGTAGTACGGGTAGACCGGCCGGTGCACTGTGGACGGTGCGCTGGCCTGGGTGAGGATCAGCAGGTTCGGGGAGAGCGCTGCGGCGGCCGTGTCGGGGCCGGCGGTGAGGCCGCGCGCGGCGAGGCTGTCCTGGCGGAGCACGCCGAGGCCGCTGGCGAGGCCGGCGCGCAGGGCGGGTTCGTCGTCGCCGGGCTGGCCTTCGACCAGGTCGTAGCGGCGGTAGCCGAGGAACGTGAAGTGGCCGCCCGCGAACCAGCGCAGCAGCGCGGCGGCGTCGGCGACCTCGGTGGCGGGCAGCGGGGGCGGGGTGGTGTCCAGTTCGCGGGCGAGGTCCAGCGCGGCGCGCAGCATCTTGTCGGTGTCCTCGACCACCTCGCGCACATCGCCGAGGACGGAGGTCAGGTGGGTGTCGACCTCGCGGGCACGGTTGGGGTCTGTGATGAGGTCGATCTCGACGTACATCCACGATTCGACCGCCGCGCCCTCGGGCGGGTCGGCGACGTCCGCGGTGGGGTGGATCTCCTGCAGTGCCCCGGTGATATCGCGGCTGACGACGACGATCGGATGCACGAGCCGCTGGACCTGAATGCCGTCACGGGCAAGGTTGGCGGTGACGGAGTCGACGAGGTAGGGCATGTCGTCGGTGACGATCTGAACGACGGTCGCGTCCCGGGTCCACCCGTCCTCCGCGGTGGTCGGGTTCAGGAGCCGGACGGCGGGCCGGCCGGGCACACGCTGCTCGGCGAACTGACGATGGGAGCGAACCGCGCCGACGAGGTCCTTGGGGTCGTCCCCCAGTACCTCTTCAGCGGGAATGTGCCGGTAGTACAGGCGGATCAGCTCGGCCATGTCGGGGGCCTGCCGAGCAGCGGCTTCGATCAGCTCGTCCCGGACCTGCTCCGGGCTGGCCGGCCCCCGCTGCACGGTGGGCTGCCCGGCGACAACACCGGGACGGGACGAAACACCTGTCGAGCTCATTTCAGGTAACTCTCTCCACTGAGCCGTTGATCACACCATCGTCGAACGTCCCCACCCTAGTGCGCCCCGGCTGGCGGTAAGCGGCGCGGCCGAGGGTTCCACGAGGGCCTTGTCCCACCGGCTTTCAGCGGGCCGGAGCGGCACTGGACTTGCCGGGCCGCGGACCCGGCGACGCCATGTCGCGGCCGCCTTGCAGTGTCGCGCCGCCGCGGCCAGATGGCGCTTTCGCCGCCACGCCCGGACGGCCCGCTTTCGCGCCGCAGCCGCCCCGAGCGGGCCCTTCGCGCCGTCACGCACGCGCAGTGCTCTTCGCGCCGCCACGGCCAGATGGCCCATTCCGCGCCGCCGCCGCAGCCGGATGGCCTATGTCGCCCGCCGCCATGCCCGAACAGCCCGCTTTCGCGTCGGGCCCGTCCTGAGCGGCGCCTTCGCGCTGCCGGCCCGTCCAGTGCTTTTTCGCGCCGCCGCGGCCGGATGGCCCATCTCGCTCCGCCGCCGCGGCCGGATGGCCGATCTCGCTCCGCTGCCGCGGCCGGATGGCCTATCTCGCACCGCCGCCACGCCCGAACAGTCCGCTTTCGCGCCGCAGCCGCCCCGAACGGCCCCTTCGCACCGCCGGCCCGTCCAATGCATTTTCGCGCCGCCGCAGCCAGACGGCCCATTCCGCGCCGGCGCGCCCCGATGGCCCATCTCGCCCCGCCGCGCCCGAACGGCCGGTCGCGCGGCCGTGACGGAGCAGCCGATTCGAGCCGTCGTGCCCTCCCTGCGCTGCCTGGCGACGCCGTCATGCCGGACGGCCGTTTCCGCGGCGCCGCGGCGTGGGCGGCCCGGACCTGCCCCGAACCCCGTGCTTACGGGTGCAACTACCCGTCAGTGCGGTGGCGGCCGTCGCCGGGCGCTTCGCCGTTGCGGCTGTGCCCGTTGACCGGCCGTTTGGCCTCGCTGCCATTACCCAGCCGCTTGACGAGCGCCGCCGCGCTGGACGTTCCCGCCCGGTGCTCAGCCAGGGCGCGAGCCAGGAGGTCGGCCAAACCCGCATCCGCGGGCAACTCCTCGTCGAGGAACGAGGCGCCACCCTGGTCCGCCCGGAAGGGTTCGAGACCGCCATCCTCGATGTTCGGCGTGCTCGTGAAGGGGGTTTCGGACGTCGCGGCGAGAGCTTCGTCGGTGTAGTCCTCGAAGGGCTCGAGCGACGGCGGCAGCCGCAACCTCGGCAGCCAGTTCTCGTTCGCTCCGGCGCTGCTGCCGCCGCCAGCGTCATCCACCCCGGGCGACTCGTCACGCACATCCGCGCTGGACGACTTCTCGCCGCCCGCGGCCTCGGCAGCCTCCCGGGCGCCACTTTCATCCGCGCTGTCGGTCCTGCCTGTTTGCGCGCCGTCGTCTCCGTTTGCAGGAGCAGCGGCCGCGCCGGTCGCAGTACCTCCATGCCGACCCGCGCCGGCAGCCCTATCACTGGCGACGGCGTCACTCCAGTTCGCGGCCTCCGCCTCGCTGCGGGTGATCCCTTCGCGCCCATCAGGTTCGGTAACCCGGCCGCCGGCTGTGTCCGCGCTATCGCGCGCCGCCTCGGTCGACGGGGCAACCTTCGGCTCGGCCTCGGCCCCGCCGAGCGAACGGTCCAGTGCAGCGCTTGCGACCCCGGACTCGGAGCCGGGCGCGGTGGCCTCCGACTCCTCCGGCTCCAACGCCCTGCCGAGACGGGTCTTCGCCCCAGCCGTGGCGGTTTCCGGTGCCGAACCGCCGGTGGTTCCGGCCGCCGAGCCGCCTGCGGCGTCCGCAGCCGGGCCGCTGCCGGCTCCCGCAGGCCCTGCCGTGGCGGTTCCCGCGGCTGAGCCGCCGCCAATGCCCGCAGCCCCTGTGGTGGCGGTTCCCGCGGCTGAGCCGCCGCCAGAGCCCGCCGCCGAACCGCCGGCAATTCTTGCGGCCGAGCCGCTGACGGTTTCCGGCGCCGAGCCACTGCCGGTGTCCGCAGCCGGGCCAGCAGCGATTCTCGCGGCCGAGCCGCGGCCGGTCCCCGCGGCCGAACTGCTGCCGGTGTCCGCTTCCGCCCCCGCGGGAGCGCCCGTAGCACTCCTGGCCGAGCCGGTCCCAGTAGCAGAAGCGTCGTGCGCCGCATCGGCACCGGCAGTCGCCGTATCCGGCTCGTCGCCCGCACCTCGCACGCCACGCCTTCCCTCGCGCGACGGGCCTGCGGCGGCAACAGTCCGCGCGGTATCCGTTTTCCGGTTTGAGCCGAAGGCCGGTGAACTGCCCTGATTTTGCTCCGCGCTGTCGGCCCGGCGACGGCCCCCGCCCGACCCGGCGGTGATACCGAGCCGGTCGAGCACAGACCGCGCGGCGACCGAGCCATGTTCCGAGTCGTGACGCGTCGTGCGCTTAGCCGAGCTCGCATCCGCCTGTCGCTCGGCGCGAGCGACGGCACCGCCATCCAGCGGTCGATCTGCACCGGCCTCCACTGCACGGACTCCCCGAACCTCCGCGGAGGCGTCCGAGGCCCCGCCAGTTGTGTGCCGCTCAACTGGCGCGTCAGACGCATCGGCAGGTGCTCGACGCCCCGCTCCGGAGTCGGCCGAGCCGTTGATCGGCTGCGTGCCGGCCGCAGCCACGGCTGCGCCACCAGAGCCGCCGATCACGCCGCCAGAGCCGCCTGTCGCCCCGGCAGAGCTGCCGGTCACGCCGGCAGAGCCGCCGGTCGCGCGTGGCCCGACGCCGCCGCTCCTGGCGTCGGCTTTCGGTGCCGCCGGTTCGAACACCAGCGAGAATCGCGGTGCGGGCTCGTCGGCGGGTGCGGGTGCCAACGGCAGATCGGGCACCGGCTTGTCCCCGCGATCTGCATGCTGGCGGCTCCCCTTTTCGGAAGCGTGCACGATCTCCGAGTCCGGTTTGGACACCTCCGCCGATCGCTCGGCGCCGGGCAGAAGTTCACTGACGCGCACTGCGCTGGCGACATCGGCACGCGCCACGGACGCCAGCGCCTCGGAGGTGCCGGAAGCTGGCGCGTCTCCACGAACCGGAGCCGGCCGCACGCCGTGTCCGCGGGCTTGCCCATCCTCCCGCCGCGCCGTTTCTGCCACAGGCACCGGCGCCGTGTGCGGAGCCGCGCCCAGCACGTCGTCGAGATCCATCGCTGTGTGTCCGCCGTTGCCGAACTCGCCAGAGAGCAGACCGACCGCTTGCCGACGAGACCGCCCGTAGACATGCTCCGCGGCCCGGGTCTGGTGCAAGCACTCCATTGCGTCCGACGCCCGCCCCAGCCGATGCTCGACGTTGGAAAGTTCGATCCAGAGTCGCGAGGCGAGCGCGTGAAGGCCATGACGCTCGGTGGTGTACACGGCATCGCGCAGCATCACTCCCGCGGCCTCCACACTGCCCATGGGCAGCAGGATCCGGGTCGCGACAGCCATCCGCAGCCAGCCCAGCGGAGCGATCGACGCTGCACGGGCGGGCGCGTCGAGGAGCGGCTCCGCGATCTCGAGCGCGTTCTCGGAGTCGCCCCGGTCCAGCAGTGAGCACACGAGATGCAGGATCAGCCGGACGCGGACGACTCCCCCGTCACACCCGGGATCGTCGAGCTGGTCCAGTAAGCCGAGCCCCGTCCGGGCGGCATCGGCCGCGCCCAGGATGTCGGCGTGCCTGCGACGGTGCGCCGACATGCCAACCCGCAGGAAGGCACGCGCCAGCAGCCGGCCATCGCCGTCCAGGCTCTGGTCGGCGCCGCACAGTTTGTCCGCCTCGACAAAAGCCCGGTCGAGCTCAGGCTTGCGCCCGAACTGCGACAGACAGCCCACAAGCTGGCACAAAGCGGCAGCCTTGTCTGCACCGGGGAGCCCCTCGGCGCCGAGCACCGGCCGCAGCGCGGCAAGTCCGGTCAGTGGCGCGCCCACACTTCGGGCACACACCGCAAGCGCCGTACGGAGACGGGCCGCCAGCCGCGTCTCACCGAGGTCCTCGGCGGCACGGAGCACGGCGACCCCGCGTGCGACCGAGTCGGCGCGGTGCCCGAGCCGGACCCGCGCGGACACGACCAGGCCCTCGGCACGCACCCACAGCGGGTCGGAACCGGCCGTCTCCGCCAGCGATGCGGCTCGCTCGCCCAGGACCAGAGCCAGTTCCGGCGCGCGCAGACCGAACTCAGCGGCTTGCTGAAGCAGCCGCTCGATCGCGTCCGTGTCGCTGGTACCGGATGGCTTGCTTGCATCGGCTCGCGGCATCGGCGGGCCTGACCGCATGTGCTTGGTGGCTACCACTCGGGGACTCCGCTTCAGTCTTGGCTCAAGCGTGCTCGCTCGGCTCAGCGTCAGTCGCGCGTCAACTTGCGGTGAGTCACCCGGTGTGGCCGGGCCGCCTCCGCTCCCATGCGGTCGATCTTGTTCTTCTCGTAGCCTTCGAAGTTGCCTTCGAACCAGAACCACTTCGCTGGATTGTCGTCGTCGCCCTCCCACGAGAGGATGTGGGTCGCGACGCGGTCGAGGAACCACCGGTCGTGCGAGATGACCACAGCGCAGCCCGGGAACTGCTCGAGAGCGTTTTCCAGCGAGCCCAGCGTTTCCACGTCGAGGTCGTTGGTCGGCTCGTCCAGCAGGATCAGGTTCCCGCCCTGCTTCAGCGTCATTGCGAGGTTCAGCCGGTTGCGCTCACCACCGGAGAGCACGCCCGCCGGCTTCTGCTGGTCCGGTCCCTTGAAGCCGAACGCACTCACGTACGCACGCGACGGCATCTCGGTCTGGCCGACGTGGATGAAGTCGAGCCCATCGGACACGACCTCCCAGACGGTCTTTTTCGGGTCGATACCCGACCGGTTCTGGTCCACATAGGACAGCTTGACCGTCTCGCCGATCTTGACCTCGCCCGAGTCAGGCTCCTCCAGGCCGACGATCGTCTTGAACAGCGTGGTCTTACCGACGCCGTTCGGCCCGATCACACCGACGATGCCGTTACGCGGCAGGTCGAACGACAGGTCGTCGATCAGCAGCCGGTCGTCGAAGCCCTTGCGCAGGTGGTTGACCTCGACCACCACGCTGCCCAGGCGCGGGCCCGGCGGGATCTGGATCTCCTCGAAGTCGAGCTTGCGGTTGCGCTCGGCCTCCGTCGCCATCTCTTCGTAGCGATCCAGACGGGCGCGGGACTTCGTCTGGCGCGCCTTGGCGTTGGAGCGGACCCAGTCGAGCTCGGTCTTGAGCCGCTTGGCCAGCTTGGCGTCCTTCTTGCCCTGCACCTCCAATCGCTCACGCTTCTTCTCGAGGTAGGTCGAGTAGTTGCCCTCGTAACCGACGACCCGGCCGCGATCGAGTTCCATGATCCACTGCGCGACGTTGTCCAGGAAATACCGGTCGTGGGTGACGGCCAGGACGGCGCCCGGATAGCTCGCCAGGAACTGCTCCAGCCACAGCACGCTCTCTGCGTCCAGGTGGTTCGTTGGCTCGTCGAGCAACAGCAGGTCCGGCTTGGACAGCAGCAGCTTGCACAGCGCGACCCGGCGGCGCTCACCACCGGAGAGGTGAGTCACCGGCTCGTCCGGCGGCGGGCAGCGCAGCGCGTCCATCGCCTGTTCGAGCTGAGAGTCGAGCTCCCAGGCGTCCGCGTGGTCGAGTTCCTCCTGGAGCCGGCCCATCTCGTCCATCAGCTCGTCGCTGTAGTCGGTGGCCATCTGCTCGGCGATCTCGTTGAAGCGGTCCAGCTTCACCTTGACGTCGCCGAGACCCTCCTCGACGTTGCCGCGCACGGTTTTGTCCTCGTTGAGCGGCGGCTCCTGCAGGAGAATCCCCACGGACGCACCCGGCTGCAGGAAGGCCTCGCCGTTGCTCGGCTGATCGAGTCCCGCCATGATCTTGAGAACGGTGGACTTACCGGCCCCGTTCGGGCCCACGACGCCGATCTTGGCGCCCGGGTAGAACGCGGTGCTCACATCGTCGAGGATCACCTTGTCCCCGACGGTCTTGCGCACCTTTTTCATGGTGTAGATGAACTCGGCCATAACCTCGATCGTAGAGCCGAGCCAACGACGGCCGAACGGCGGTCACCGTCCAGGGACACAACGTGACCCCTCACTCACCTACGGAACACCGATCGACCAGCGTCCGCGCCCCGGCCTCAACCGACCGAAGCCGGTTCTGCCGCCTCAGCGCGGGGCTCGCGCAACGAGGCCGCCGGGTCTTGCCAACTGTCACCTCCCACCTTGCTGCCAGGTCCAGGGCGGGCACGCTGCACCGGCGCGACGCACAGCATCAGGTTCGGCCCGACCGCCGAGGCCTCAACCTCAGGTATAGCGCGAGTCTCGCCGCCTTCGTCGTAGCTGCGGGTGTACAGCCGTCCGTGCACGATGATGGGATCGCCTTTGCGCAGCGACGTCAGAACAGCCATGGCCAGCCGGCGCCAGCACTGCACGCGCACGGTGAAATGCCGCCCGTCGACCCACGCGTCCCGATCCTTGTCGAAGCGGCGCTCCTTGCTGCGAAGCCAGAAACTGACCACGTGGTGCCCGCCCACCCGCCTGGACTCCAGTTCCGTGTACACCGATCCGATCAGGGTGACCGGAGTTTCGCCTACCGCCATGGCCAGTGCCTTTCCTCGCGTGCCGATTGGTGCCCGATGGGACCAGCCTGCTGGGAGCGCGCCGGCGGGGAAAGGAGAAGTTGGAGTAGCTGTGGATAACTGGGGTTCTGTGGACAACCCCGCGGCTACTGGCGCGGTTGGCTGTGGTCCGCCATCTGTTTGAGCATGGCGTTGTAGGCCGCGAGGTCCTCCTCGCCGGTGGCTTCCTCGCGACGGTCCTTCCGCTTCGCCTCGCGCTCGTCCGCCCGCGCCCACTGCACGAGCAACGCGATCAGCACGAGCAGCACCGGAATCTCGCCCGAGGCCCACGCGATCCCACCGCCGAGACGCTGGTCGGCAAGCAGATCGGTCACCCACGGCAGGTTCAGCGAACGGTAGAAGGTATCGCCGATCACGGTCTGCTTCGACATCAGGATCACGCCGAAGAACGCATGGAATGGCATCGCCGCGAACATCATGCCCAGCCGTCCGAGGTGCGGGAGGCGGCGCGGCGCGGGATCGATCCCGACCAGCGGCCAGAAGAACACGTAGCCGGTCAGCAGGAAATGCGCATTCATCACAAGGTGTGCCCAGTGATAGTTCAGCGCAGTGTCGAACAGCCCGGAGAAGTACAGAACGTAGAACGAGCCGACGAACAACAGCAGCGCCACCACCGGATGGGTGAGCACTCTCGCGAGCGGCGACTTGACGAAGGCCAGCACCCACTCACGCGGTCCGGGGGGCGCGTCCTTGCCCGCCGCCGGCAACGCGCGCAACGCGAGCGTGACGGGGCCGCCCAGCACGAACAGCACCGGCGCGACCATCGTCAGTAACATGTGCACGCCCATGTGGACGCTGAACATCGCGGGCGAGTACTTGCCCAGCCCGGACGAGGTCGCGATAAGCAGGACGAAACAGCCCCCCAGCCACGCCACGGTTCGCCCGACCGGCCACGCGTCGCCACGGCTGCGCAGCCTGCGCACCCCCGCCAGGTACAGGACGGCGAGGACGATCGCGGCGGTGCCGTAGATCAGGTCGAAGCGCCAGTCGAACAGCAGTCGGGCGAGGGTCGGCGGTCCGGACAGGTTGTAGCCGACGAGCAGTTCGACGGTCGATGGCTGGGTCACCGCGTCCGCGGGCGGTGGCGTGCGCGCGAGGGCGGTCGCGATGCCGATGGTCACGAACATGATCAGCAGTTCGACGGCTCCGAGCCGGAGCAACTGCCCACCGCCCTTGCCGTCTACGAGTGCCCGCACACCGCGGCTGCGCTGCTGCTGCCCGAAGACTCCGAGTACCAGCAGCGCGACGATCTTGGCGACCAAGAGCAGGCCGTAATCGGTGGTGAACAGGTCGCGGATCGGGATCCGCACCAGCGCGTTGACCACGCCGGACACCGCCATGACGATCCAGCAGACGAGCGCGATCTTGGAGAAGCGGCTTGCCGCGAGCGTGAGGTGTTCGCCGCGACGCCAGCCGTGGGCGAGCAGCGCGAACAGCCCGCCGACCCACATCGACGCGGCGACCAGGTGGTACAGCAGGCTGTTGGTGGCGATGTCGTGCGATCCGCCGCTGGCCGAGTGCCCTGTCACCGCGACGGGCACGAGTCCGATGATCGAGATCGCGAACAGCACCGCTGTCCAGCCCCACGACAGCGCGAGCCGGCAGCCGAGCGCCAGCACGAGCGCGATCACGGCCGTGACCAGCCAGGCCTTGGGCTGCTCGATGGCGTCGATGAGGTCCAGGAGAACCACCGGCGAGAGCACCTCGGTGACCGGTTTGCCCGCACCGTCCGCTGCTGTGAAGAACACAGACGCGATCGCGGCGGCGAACCACACCCAGGCGGCGATTCCGGCTGTGCGCAGTGCGGCATATCCATCGCGCGCGACAATCCCGGAAGTCTGCGGCGGCACCAGGAACGCAGCCAGCAACAGCGAACCGACGCACACGACCGACGCGGCGTCAGCGAGCACGCGCACCACACCGAGGCCGTAGTGAGTGACTACACCCGGGTCCGGCAGGCCTGCGATCACATACGTGGCACCGCCGGTGAGTGCGACCAACGCCACCGCGAGCACCGCGGCGAGGATCACGCTCACGGTCAGCAGCGGCATCACGCTGGTCTTGCGCCGGGAGGAAGCTTCGGACTCCACGCTACGAGAGTAGGCCGGCTCAGGGGACGGGTGTCGTCGCGGTGAGCTCGCGGTGACGTGCGTGACCTGCGCCTGCCGCAGCCGGTGCGATCAACGCGGCCAGCAGACCCACCACGACGAACGAAACGGACAGCGACGTCGCTTGAGCGATCCCGCCGAACATCGGTGGCCCGGCGAGGAAGCCGCTGTAGGCGATCGTGGTGACGAACGCGATTTCACGCTCGCCGCCCGTGTCGTCGGCTCGCTTGCCCGACGCGCCCGCCAGGCTGAGCGCGATCGGGAACGACGCCGCTAATCCCGCTCCGGCCAATCCGAAGCCTGCGAAGGCGAGAGCCGCCACCGGCACAACCGCGGCCATGATGAGCCCGGTCCCGGCGAGGACGGCACCGCTCGCGAGGGTCAGGGTGGCGCCGAGCCGCTGCTGAATCCAGGCGCCGCCGAGCCGTGTCGCGGCCATCATGAGGGAGAAGCCCGCGTAAGCGAGGGCGGCTGCGCCCTCGCCGACTCCATGGGTCGACACCAGCAGCAGAGCGGACCAGTCTGCGCTGGCTCCTTCCGCGATCGCGGAGCACAGTGCGATCGCGGCAAGTAGCCACAACACGGGACGCCGGATCGGTGCACCACGTGCGGCGGGAGTCACTGCGTGCTGACGCGGCACCGCCTTCGGGAGCCCCCGAACGACCATCAGCAGCGCGACGGCGACCACAACGGCCGCGACGAGGAAGTGCCGCAGCGGAGCCCAGTGGTGCGCGGCCGCGAGCCCGGCTGCACTCGACGCAATCAGCCCGCCGAAGCTGAACCCGGCGTGGAAGACCGGCATGAGCGGGCGCCTGGTGCGACGTTCGACGCCCACTGCGCCGATGTTCATCGCGACGTCGAGCACGCCGACCGTGGCGCCGAGGCCGAACAGGACCACCGCGAGCCAAGCCACGTTGCCGGCAAGGCCGGCAAAAGGCAGCAGCGCACCCGCCAGGAGCGTCGACACGACGATCGCGGCCCGCGCGCCCCCGCGTTCCACGAGCCTGCCCGACAACGCGGCTGCGATCAGCATGCCGATGGTCAGGCACAGCAAGGCGAGCCCCAGCGAGCCCGGCGTGGCATCGAGCCGTTCCGCGATCGCGGGGACCCGTGGCGCCCACGACCCGTAGATGGCCCCGTTGAGCGCGAACACCGCGAAGACCGCGACCCGGTCGTCGACCATGCCCTACCTCCCTTCTCCCACAATGGTTTAAGCGCTTCAGAAGATCCACCGGTTAGGCTGTGGCGATGACGGAACGACGGCCCACCCTCGACGACGTGGCCGAGGCCGTGGGCGTTTCCCGCGCGACCGTGTCCAACGCGTACAACCGGCCCGATCAGCTGTCCGTGTCCTTGCGTGCCGAGGTGCTGCGCGTCGCCAAGCGGCTCGGCTACCTGGGGCCGAATCCGACCGCACGCAGCTTGGCCACGCGACGTACCGGCGCGATCGCGTTCATGCTCGACACCGGCCTGTCCGCGGCGTTCTCCGACCCAGCCCTGTCCATCACGCTCGACGCATTCGGCAATGCCGTCGATCCCGACGGACACGCGCTGCTGCTCCTTCCAGGCGGCGACCACGGCGGCCCGCGGGCGGACCGGGTGCTCGCCGCGCAGGCCGATCTGGCTGTGGCCTACTCGCTGGCGGACGGCGCACCCGCGCTGCGAGCCGTGCGCCAACGTGGGCTGCCACTCGTGGTATCGACCAGCCGGTGGTGCCGGGTTCCGCTCGGGTAGGAATCAACGACCGCGGTGGCGCTGCCGCGGCTGCCCTGCACCTACTCGCACTCGGGCACCGGCGGTTCGCGATCCTGTCCGCGCAGTGCTTGTCCATACCACGCGGTGGACCCCTGACCGTGCAGGAGGCGGCGGCCAGCCGCTTCCGCGACAACCGCGAACGGCTCCACGGTTATCTGGAAACACTCGACAACGCGGGAATCGACACGAGCGTTGTGCCGATCTGGGAGACGTCCGGAATCTCCCGCGAAGACGCGATGACGGGCGCAAGCGAGCTGCTCGATCGTAATCCTACCGCATTGTTGTGCATGTCGGACGAACTGGCCCTTGCCGCCCTGACCGTGGCGAAACAACGTGGCATCGATGTGCCCGGAGAACTGTCCATTGTGGGCTTCGACGACACGCCCGTCGCTCGATGGTCGGAGCCGGCATTGACCACGGTACACCAAGATCTCGAGCGCAAAGGCCGGGTGGCCGGTGAACTGGCACTGCGCTTGCTCGCCGGCGAGCGAGCCCCTCGACAGACCATTTTGGACGTCGAGTTGATAGTGCGTGCCTCTACCGCGCCCCCGCCGTAGCAGAAGTCCCTCAGGCATACAACTACCTTTTGAAATCTGTGGATAACAATTCCCCGATCGAGCGAAGGAAAACTACTTATCCACAGAAGTAGAAATGCCTGCTGACAACCGCACCCCCACCCGCCATTCTTGAAGGCGTGAAGAGTTGCGGCGCCCCGAGCCGCACCACGAAGCCAGGGGACGAATATGAAACTGCGTGCCTATCTGCCGAAGATCTTGATCTTGTCCGCGCTAGGGCTGCTCGGCGTGTCCGGTATCGCGGAAGCGGATCCGGCGCCGCCGGACCGGCCGGAACTCACATGTCAGCAGGGCGAGTTCTGCGGGTGGGCCGGCGACTTCTACACGGATTCCGTGCAGCGACTCGATCTGCGCACCGCGAATCCGGAGGAGTGCCTCGTGTTGCCGGCCAACCTCGAGGCCAGATCGTTCGCCAACCGGCTCACCCGGGACGTCACCGTGTACCAGGACACCGAATGCTCGACCGAAGGGGATTTCACAACGTATCCGGGCAACGGAACGTTCGTGCCGCACGCACCCTTCGTCGTTCGTGCGGTCAAGATCTGGGATCTCACCTGATCGGCAGGTTGGCGCGGGTTTGAAAGACGCGGACGTGCATCGCTCCTGGGGACCTATCCGGTGCCCGTCCGTCCGGGGCCGCTTCCCGACAACGGCCCCACCCCGCGGGTGCGTCGCCCGCCCCCTCGACACGGCGCACCCGCGGGACCTAACCAGAGGCTTCCCGTGTTCCATCAACCTCGGAAAGGAGCGTGGTCAGTTGGCGGTTGAGGAGTCCGCAGCGCTGGCCTTGCGCATCGCCTCGTCGCGGAGCGCACTGACCTCCCCGAAAGCCAAGGCCCTCGGGGGCGTGGTCAGAATGGCGCGAATCTCGGCGGGATCTGCCTTGGGAGTGCGGTCGGCGGTGAGCAAGCCGTTGCGCTCCTGCTCGGTGTCAGTGAGCTGCGTGTAGCAGAACCCGGCGACCACCGGCGAATTCAACAATGCGGAGACCAGGTCGTCGAGCCTGCGCACCAGGTCTTCGGCGTCGGCGAACGTCGAATACCCGAACCACGTCTCCCCTGCGACCGGCGCGGGGGAAAGCCCGCCGAACTCGGTGATCATGACCGGCCGGTCCGGCAGGACTTCACCGAGCACGAGCCGTCGCCCGCCTGGCCGGCCAGTCGCGAGTGTCCGGCTCAGCGACTCGGCGTCGCCGTAGCGGGCGGTGAGAGAGGAGCCGCGTGGCGAGTAATCGTGAATTCCGTAGATGTCGGCCTCCGGTATCTCCCACCCGTCGTTGGAGATCACCGGCCGGGTCGGATCCAGAGCCTTGGTGAGGTGGTAGAGAGAACGAGCGAAATGAGCCTGTGCGGGCACCGTGGCGATATCGGGAACTCCCCAGCTTTCGTTGATCGGGACCCACGTGACGACACAGGGATGACTGCGATCACGGCGCACGATCTCGAGCCATTCCCGTGTCGACCGTTCGACGGCAGCAGGAGAGAACTCGTAGGCGTTGGCGGTCTCGCCCCACACGAGCAGCCCGAGCCGGTCGCACCAGTAGAGGAACCGCGGGTCCTCGACCTTCTGGTGAATCCGCACGCCGTTGAAGCCGAGTTCCTTGATCAGCTCGACTTCGCGGCGGAGGGCATCGGCGTCGGGGGCGGCGAGGTGTGACTGTGGCCAGGAGCCCTGATGAAGAACCATGCGCGGGAAGTAGGGCACCTGGTTGAGCAGGAAACACCCGTCCCCGACGCCGAGCTCTCGTAGTCCGAGGTAGCTGGTGACGGTGTCGGCGGCGCCCTGCGCGGGGAGGACCTCGATCGTTGCGTCGATCAAGACCGGGCGCTCGGGTGACCAGAGGAGCCGGTCGCGGTCCTGCCCGTGCCGGAGCGCGGCGATTGCCATATCGAACTGGAAGCGCGCGCGACCAACCCGCACGGACTGCACGGCAAGAACCTCGGTGCCGTGGCTGAGGGTCGCCTTCACCGTGACCGGCTCATCCGGCTCGCGCGCGAGTTCGCCTTCACACATAACCGAACACGCGGAAATGTCGGGCGTCCAGTGGAGCTGGTTCAGGTGCAGGGTCGGCACGACCTCGACCCAGACCGGCTGCCAGATTCCGGTCGTGCGGTGGTACCAGATGTCGTGCGGATCGTGCCGCCAGTCCTGCTTGCCGCGGGGTTGGGCGGCGTCCTCCGGACGGTCTTCCGCACGGACCACAATGGACTGTCGATCGGTGTCAGGGTGGAGTGCGTCTGTTATGTCGAAAGAAAAGGGGGTATGCCCACCTTCATGTCCACCAACGGGAATGCCGTTGAGCCAAACCGAAGCCCGGTAGTCGACCGCACCGAAGTTGAGCACCAGCCGGTGGCCCGGGACTACCGGAGGTGCGTCGAATTCCCGACGGTACCAGACCACGGGATGTGGTTGCGGCGACCGTATGCCTGACAGTTCCGATTCCGGCGGATACGGCACCGTGATGGTCCGATCGAACGCCTGAGCGTCGGTATGCCAGCGAGCGGCGAGGCCGCGGTCCTCGTCGTCGAAGGCGAAATCCCACTGCCCACACAGGCCGATCCATCCCGACCGGACCAGCTGCGGGCGCGGGCACAGGTTGTCGGAGTCGCTGGTTGTCACGCACGGCACGATACGCAGATTTGCCGATTCACCGCGAGTCGTTGAATCCACCCGCGAAGCGTCGCTACGGTGAGCCCGTGACCGCCGGGTCGGCGCAAAAGCCGCGAGCGCACAAGGTTCCCGACCACGTCGTGAACCTTCCGGCGGCCAGAGGCCCGCTCCTTCCGTCGCTATCTCACTGAACTGCAAGAGTGCGACAGGAGGTGCCTACGGCTCGACCGCCGCAGCCAAACTGGGCGGCTCAGCCTGCAACGGGTCGACCACCACGGTGCGGATCGCGAAACATTGACGTCGACAAGCGGCGGATGACATTTGTGGCCGTGTAACCAGACCAAACGGGACGCTGTGCGGGGCCTGTTCACACTGCTCCGCACTTGGCAGCCTGTTCGGTCACGACGGTCTGCGTGCAGTTCACCACACTGCCGTGGCTTGTTTTCACACGCCGTCAAACGGCCTCCTCGCGGTGGTCCACCGACCACAATGACGGGTGCGGCCAGATGACCAGCGGCCAGACGATCGGTTCAGGCGATGTCGGCGAGCACGCAAGTGATGTTGTCGGGTCCACCGCCCGCGTTGGCCAGGTCGACCAGCTTGTGAACCAGAGCCTCGGGATCGGTGACCGTGGTGAGGGTCTCGCGGAGCGCGTCGAACGGAACCACATCGGACAGTCCGTCCGAGCAGATCAGGTAGCGGTCACCGGGCTGCGCTTCGACGGTGAACAGGTCGGGATCGGCGATGCCGCCGGCTTGCAGCGCGCGCGTGAGCACGGAGCGGCTCGGGTGGGTCATCGCGACCTCGGGTGTGATCTGGCCCTGCTCGACCAGCTCCTGCACGACCGTGTGGTCGCGGGTGATCTGCTCCAGCTCGCCGTCGCGCAACCGGTACCCGCGAGAGTCGCCGACGTGCGCCGCGAAGAACTGGCCGCTCTCCCAGAGGAGCGCGGTGAGCGTGGTGCCCATGCCCTCCAGTGCGGGGTCACGGTCGGCGAGGTCGGTCAGCCGGCTCACCGCATCGGCGACGGCATCGCCGAGCGCCTCGAGCCGGTCAGCCTTGGCTGTGCCGGCCTCGAGCCGCTCGTCGAGATCGGTGATGGCCGCGATGGCACCGGAACTGGCGACCTCGCCCGCGACGTGCCCGCCCATGCCGTCGGCGACGGCCAGCAGCCGGACGCTGGTGAAGACCGAGTCCTCGTTCGCGTCCCGTCGCTGGCCGACATCGGTCGCGACGGCGTACCGGAGCGTCAGTGACCCACTGGGTTCCATACCTGAAGTAAAGCAGTGGCCGCGACGCCCCGGCACCTGCCTCACCCGCGATGCCGTTGAGCTCAGCTTTCCGCAGGCGGACGGCCGCTGCGCCGCAGTCACAAACAGGTCACACAAGACAATACGGTCGGCAATGTGGGGAGGCCCGGCAGGGAACAGCGACAGCGCGCGTAGCCACAGGGTGTGCGAGCCCGCCCCGCCGACAGGCGGCACCATCCCGCACGTGCCACGGAGGCACGGCAGGTCGTTGTGCTCGCGCGCCATGACGACCGACAGCGGGTTGGCTGCTTGCTGGGCCACGTCGGCTGACGTCGGACGCTGCCGGGCCAGGACGACTCGCCGCGGCCCTTCGAGGCTGCCGTTGAGGCGCGTCATCATGCGTGGTCCCGGCACCGGCATCAGTGCCCGGCTCAGGTGGTCGATGCGGCGTCGAGGCCCGTTATCGTGCTGGTGCGCGCGCCGGTGTCGCGGCTCCGTGCCGGCTGCCGAACACCTGGCACGCTCCGGCTGCCGCTGGTCGGCACTCGCTGGTCGGCTTCCGTTGGCTTGTTGGTGAGCGGTTAACCTGCAGTCGTGCTGGTGTTGCTTCCCCCTTCGGAAACCAAGGCGCCCGGCGGGGACGGGCCCCCGCTCGATCTCGACTTACTCTCGTTTCCCGAGCTGAATCCGGTGCGACGGAAGATCGCCGACGCCCTCGTGGACCTCGCGGCCGACGTGCCGGCCAGCCTCAAGGCACTGAACCTCTCCCCGCGGCAGGAGGACGAGGTCGCCCGGAACGCGGCGATCTGGGCCTCCCCCACCTCGACCACACTCAAGCGCTATACCGGCGTCCTTTATGACGCACTCGACATCGCGTCCTTCACCAAAGCGCAGCGCGCCAAAGCCGGACAGCGGCTCGCGATCGCGTCGGCGCTGTTCGGCATCGCGCGCGGGTCCGACCGCATTCCCGCCTACCGGCTCTCGGGCGGCAGCAGCCTGCCGCCGCTCGGCACGTTGCGTTCCCTCTGGCGCCCTGCGCTCGAGCCTGTGTTCGCGGGCCTGGACGAACTGGTCGTCGACCTCCGATCCGGCCCGTATGCCGCGCTCGCCCGGATCCCGGGTGCCGTCACCGTTCGCGTCGTGACGCCAGGAGGCACGACGGTCAGTCACCACAACAAGGCTTACAAGGGAAAGCTCGCCGCCGTTCTCGCCAAGGCTCCGCGGCAGCCGTCCACTGTAGAGGGTGTCGTCACCATCGTGAGGCGCGCGGGGTTGCCGATCGAGCGCACAGGTGACCTGGAATTGGAGCTGCTCACCCAGGGTTGATCGCGGCCGCGCTCCCGGGTTCAGGCATCCGTGGCGAACCTGCCAGGGCGGTACGGCGCAACATCGATGGCCGGCTGCTCGCCCACTGCCAACGCGGCGATCAGCGAACCCGCGAACGGCGCCAATGTCAGTCCGGACGCACCGAAACCCGTTGCCACCAGGACGTTCGGATGACTATCGAGCGGGCCGAGCAAAGGAAGCTGGTCCTCGGTCGCGGGACGGAAACCGACTCGCGTCTCCAGCAGGATCGCGGTCGCCAGACCTGGCGCGACCGCAAGGGCGTGGTCGAGGACCTCACGCTGACCGCCGGCGGTTACCCGATGGTCGAAGCCTGAACCTGTTTCGCGCGTCGCGCCGGCTACGACGCGGGAATCCGGGAACGCGAGCAGGTAGTGACTCGACACGGGCAACACCACCGGCCACGAGGCAGTCAGGACGCCGGGTAGCCCGAAGTGACTGATCTGCCCACGCTGCGGCGCGACAGCCAGCGAGATCCCGAGCTGGGCTGCCACCTCTGCGCTCCACGCGCCGGCGGCGATCACGATCTTGTCCGCCTCGAGGATGTCTCTGCCGAGGTGCACTCTCGGGAGAGCCTCGCCCGCCGCAGTAAGGGACGCCCGTCCCGAAATCAGGGACGCGCCGTGCTTCGACGCCGCTGCGAGCAGGACGCGGCGCACCTGACGGCCATCGACCCGCGCGCCACCCGCTACGTGGACCGCGCCGAGGCCTGGAGCGAGTGTGCTGGGAAGAGCGCTCGCGCTTGACGCGGTTCGAGCAGTCGAACCTCTCCGGCCGCAGGGGCCGCGCGCCTGGTCACCCTCGCGTAGGCGTCGTCGAGTTCCGCCTCGTCGGCCGAGACGACCATCCCGCCGACCACCTCGAACGAGGAGTTGGCGAACCCGTCCTCGGCGAGCCATTCGACCAGCGTCGGGTAAAACGCTGCCGCGACGGAAGCCAGGCGATAGTGGTCCTCGCTTGCACGGGAACTCCACGGGCAGACGATCCCCGCCCCAGCCTGCGTCGCCGCGCCGGGGCGCTCCTCATCCACAACGACGACCTCGGCGCCTCGCCGCGCCAGCGGGTAGGCCACGCTGGCACCCGCGATTCCCGACCCGATCACGATCACGCGCACGATCACCAGTTTCACGGAAACGGGCTGGTGGCGCCCGTCGGCGACGCGCGCCGACCGGACGGACAAGAACGCTGGCGGGCCGCCAGAACACCGCCGGCCGGGCCGAGCCGGTAATGGCTAGACGACCCACCGCCGACCGGGCGGATGACTGTGCGACAACCGGCAGACGGACCAGCCAGGCAGCCCACCCGACCACACAACCCCCGCCCGGGCCGAGCACTGTGCGAGAACCGGCAGTCGGACCAGGCCGGGAACCCAGTCGGCCCACACAACCCGGCTCGGGCGGCGCACGGCGAGGCAACCGGCAGACGCACCAGGGCAGGCAGCCCAGTCGGCCCACACAACCCGGATGGGCCGAGCACCGTGCGACAACCCGCACTGGGAACAGGCCAAGCAACCCGGTCCTGACACAACCCGGCTCGGGCGGAGCACGGCGAGGCAACCGGCAGACGCAGCAGGCCAGCCAACCCAGCCGGCCCACGCAACCCGGTCCGGGCCGAGCACGGTGCGACAACCCGCAGTGGGAACAGGCCAAGCAACCAGGTGCCCGACATAACCTCGCCTGGGCCGAGCACGGTGAGAGACAACCCGCAACGGGACCAGCCAGGCAGCCCAGTCGGCCCACACAGCCCCGCCTCGGCGGAGCACGGTGAGACAACCTGTAGGCGGACCAGGCCAGCCAGCCCAGGCGGCCCACACAACTCGGCCTGAGCACGTCATCGCCGGGCGAGCCGGGCCGTCACCCGGCCACACGGGCCCGGCGACCGGCTGGTGTCCGAACCGCTCCCCTGTCGGGACCTGGCCGACGGCTGTAGGCCGGCAGGTCCGCACATGGCTGCTCGTCGCGGGGCGCTCGCGGCTCGTCGCGGGGCGCTCGCGTGCCGGCGGGTTAACCACATCGACGGGCATCTCTGGAGGAGCCGGCACCCGGGAAATCCGGTGAATGCGGCTGCCGGACGAGCGGTGTGGCCGACCGCACACGTTTCGGGCGCAACCAGATCCCCCAGGGTCGTCGTCGGGCCGCGTCGCTCTGTCGCGTGTGGACGATCAGGACGCCGGCGTCATACGCCATTCAGCGCGACGGAACCCAACCACGACAAGCATTTCCCCGCGACGGCGAGTTCACCGGCGTTGTGACAGCAGCCCGCCAAAGCGCTCGGCCAGGTGGCACATACAGTCACCTTGTCACAGGTGGCCGAACCGGGGCGGCACCGTGACGCAGCCAACACGACAACCTGACACGACCTGGCAAAACCTCGCCACGGGACTGCTCGCACCGGGGCGGTCCGCGGTGAACGCGATCACTCCGCTAAACTGATCAGCGACCGCAACCGGGCGCGTGGACAAGTGTTGTTCTTCGCGGCCAAGCCCACGAAAAGCGGCTCGCGGTTATCCAACCACCAACGGCGTGCGAAGCGCCGGGTCCGTCCCTGTGAAAGCCCAGGACAACACTTCGCCGCGCGCAACGCCGGCATTTGGGCCTCCTTGCGACGTGCCACGTCCGAGAGGCAGTTAGTGAGCATCACTATCGACTCCCCGTCGGTGACCTCGTTCTCCGACTTCAACCTGCCGCGTCCGCTGCTGGACGCGCTCCGGGACGCGGGTATGGACGCGCCGTTCCCGATCCAGGCGGCCACCCTGCCCGACGCACTGGCGGGGCGTGACGTGCTGGGCCGTGCCGCCACGGGCTCCGGCAAGACGCTGGCCTTCGGCCTGGCCCTGCTGGGCCGCCTCGGCGGCGGCAAGGCGCGTGCCAAGCGGCCGCGTGCTCTCGTGCTCGTCCCCACCCGCGAGCTGGCGATGCAGGTCGCCGACGCGCTCGCCCCGTTCGCCAAGTCGATGGACCTGTGGTGCCGGACGGCCGTCGGCGGCATGGCCTTCACCCGCCAGGCCGAGGTGCTCAACCGCGGCGTCGATCTCCTGATCGCCACCCCTGGCAGGCTGTCCGACCACGTCCGGCAGGGCACCTGCGTGCTCTCCGACGTCAACTTCATCGCGCTCGACGAGGCCGACCAGATGGCCGACATGGGCTTCCTCCCGCAGGTCCGGGAGATCCTGGACCTGACCCCGCCGGGTGGCCAGCGCCTGTTGTTCTCGGCGACGCTGGACGGCGACGTCAAGAAGCTCGTCGACGCCTACCTCACCGACCCGGTGGAGCACTCGGTGGCGCCCGTGACGGCGAGCGTGGACACCATGGACCACTACGTGCTCCAGGTGACCCACCAGGAGAAGCAGGCCATCGTCACCGAGATCGGCGCGCGCGCCGGCCGCACGATCATGTTCGTGCGTACCAAGCACCACGTCGACCGGCTCGCCGAGCGGCTGCGCGCCAGGGGCGTGCACGCCGGGGCACTGCACGGCGGCAAGACGCAGGGCCAGCGCAACCGCGTCCTCGCCGACTTCAAGGAAGGCCACACCCCCGTGCTGGTCGCCACCGACGTCGCCGCGCGCGGCATCCACGTCGACGACGTGAGCCTCGTGCTGCACGTCGACCCGGCCGCCGACCACAAGGACTACGTGCACCGCGCGGGCCGCACGGCGCGCGCCGGGGCGTCCGGCACCGTAGTCACGCTGGTCACGCACGACCAGCGCCGCACAGTGCGGCGGATGACCGAGCGCGCCGGAGTGCGGGCGCGGTCCGCCGTCGTCCGGCCCGGTGACGAGGAGTTGTCGCGCATCACCGGCGCCCGTGAGCCGAGCGGCGAGCCCGTGGTCGAGCGGCGCCGCGAGCCGCAGCCGCGCCGCAACGGTGGCCCGCGTGGCGACCGTGGCCGTGGCTTCGGCGGGCACCGTCAGTCCCGCGACGGGTTCCGCCCGCGGCGCTCCGGCCGCGGCCCCGCACGACGCAGCCACGACTGACACGGCCGGACATCTCCAGCCT
>DASZUO010000216.1:0-4365 GCA_035547575.1 Amycolatopsis sp.
CGGTAGAGCCGGCCGTCCGGCGACCGGGTGCCCTCCGGATAGATGCCGAACAGCTTGCCCTCGGCGAGGATGCGCAGCCCGGTGTCGATCGCGGCCTGGGCGGCACGACCGCCCGACCGGTCGATCGGGATCGTACCGGTACCGACGAAAAACATCTTGGTGACGAACCCTCTGATGCCCTTTCCGGTGAAGTATTCGGCCTTCGCCACAAAGGTCACCTTTCGCTTGACCATGAGCGGCATGAAGATCGAATCGGAGAACGACAGGTGGTTGCTCGCAATGATCGCGGCACCCTGGTCGGGCACGTTGTCGCGCCCTTCGACGTGGGGCCGGAATATCAACCTCAGCCAAGGGCCGAGGATGACGTACTTGAGCAGCCAGTAGAGCACGTGGGTCCTTCCTGGTTTCCATCACGGACTCAGGGAGTCGGCATGAGCCTACGAAGACTGCGCGGCACACCACAACGCACTCCCCGAAGTACCCGTCGCCGTGTCACGATTCAACCCTGGGCCGCGATCAGCTGCCCCGGCTGCCTGAGGGAGGTGGGCAGGGTGACATCGGGTGGTGCCCGCCGGGGACGGCGGGACAACGGACTGGTCGCGGCGGCGTATGCGGCCGCCGGAGATGTCGATCCCCGGGTCGGCGAGCACCTGCTAGACGTACTGGGCCTGCGAGGGATAGCTGCCTACCTGCAACCCGCGTCCGATCTTCATCCGGTCACCCGGACCACGACGCTGCCCTCGCGCCCGACAGACCGGCTCTACGTGGACCGCGCGCACCTGGAGACCGCCCGGGAATATCTGGCCCAGCTGGGTCCCGACTCCCCCTCCGCGGCCGAGCAGGGCGACCACGAGGTCGACGAGGCGTTCGCGGCGATCGTCGCCGGGTTCGACCTGCCGGACGAGTCGGCGAGCTGGCCGGCGGCCGAGGACCTGCCGAGCGAGCGGGACGACGCCGAGCAGGACCGGGACCAGCCGGCGTCCACCGTCGCCGCTCCCCCGGCGCTGCAGCGCTGGTCGCACAGCACGGTGACCACCGGCCAGGACGAGCCGTCCCTGCTCGACGGGCTGGACGCGCTGGACGGCATGGCGACCGAGGTCGACGAGGAGGGGTACACCCCGCCGCCGCCACCGCCGCTGCCCAGGTTCTCCCCGGTCACCATCCTCGCGGTGGCCAGCATCCTGGTCGGCGTGGTGCTGCTGTTCGACCCCGGGCTCCTGCCCACCGCCGGCAGCGTGGCCATGACGCTGGGCTTCTGTGGCATCCTGGCCGGCTTCATCACGCTGATCTGGCGGCTGCGCTCCGGCGACGACGATGACGACTGGGATCCGGACGACGGAGCGGTCGTCTAGGACGTGTACCAAAGTCGGATCAAAGCCATTCGTTGATCGCGGCGATGTGTACGGTGGCTTCGTAGCGTACGGCGAGTTTGTCGAACCGAGTCGCTACCGCACGGTTGCGTTTAAGCCGATTGATCCCGCATTCCACAGCGTGGCGCTGCTTGTAACGCTGCGGATCGAAGGTCGGCGGCCGACCGCCCTTGGACCCGAGCTTGCGCCGGTTGGCATCCTGATCGGCCTTGGACGGGATGGTCGCCTTGATCCCCCGTCGGCGCAGGTAGCGGCGGGTGCCCTTGCTGGTGTACGCCTTGTCCGCCAGGACCCGGTCCGGGCGGGTCCTCGGCCGGCCACCACCGAGTCGGGGCACCCGGATCCCCTCGATCACCGCGATGAACTGCGGGTTGTCCCCGCGCTGCCCGGCTGTCAACACGATCGACAACGGCTTCTGCCCCTGCTCGCAGCCGAGGTGCAGCTTCGTGGTCAGCCCGCCGCGGGAGCGGCCCAACGCGTGATCGGCCGGCTCATCGCGTACCCCTCCGGGCGGTTCGGCCTGCGCGTCCGCGTTCTTGCGCGCTCCGGCTGCGTGCTGATGGGCACGGGCGATCGTGGAGTCTACCGACACGTCCCAGACGATCCGGCCGGCCGCGTCCGCCAGGGCTTGCAGCGTGGTCAAGATCAGGGACCAGGTCCCGTTGCGCTGCCACCGGCGGAACAAGTTGTACGCGGCCACCCACGATCCGTAGCACCCCGGTATGTCTCGCCAGGGCGTGCCGGCCCGTGTCCGCCACCGAATCCCGTCGATGAGCTGCCGTTTCGTCCAGGTCGGCGGCCGTCCTGCCTTCTTCGGCGCGGGCAGCAGGGGCTCCAACACCGCCCACTGCGCGTCGGTCAGGTCGTGCCGCCTCGTCACCGCTACAGTGGGCACGAGGTCTCCGGGTAGATGGTCTTCTTGGTCGAAAACTCATCTACCGGAGACCTCATTGTTTACCGATCACGACACGCCGAACTGCCTAAACCATTACCAACCGACTTTGGTACACGGCCTAACGGAGCCGGCCGACGCCACGCCAGCGGGCAGCCCCGGTCGTCCGGCATCAGCCAAGGCCAGAGCCAGCAAGCCGGTCGCCCGCGGCCAGCCGACGCCAGGGGCAGCAGCCGACCGCCCAAGCCAGCCGACGCCGAGCAGCAGGCACCCCGACCGGCCCGATCGGGAGCCAGGAGACGCGGTGTCGCGCGGCTGCCCGTCGCCAACGGTCCGGATGCCCACGGCGTACGCGAGCGGATTCCCGCCCGGCACGCACCGGTCGCAGCCGCGGAGGCCAGAAACGGCGATGCTCACCGCAGCAGCATTGACCCCCGGGCCCTTCGACGGCCCGGGGGTCAATCGCGACCGTCGTCCCGGTCGCGGATGTCGACTTACTTCTTGATGTAGAACCGCAGGGTCACCCAGCCGGTCACACCGCTGATCACCGCGCCGATCGCGAGCAGCACCGGAATCATCAGGTAGATCCGCGACCACGGCGCCGGTGTCAGGAGCGACGCGAGCGACTTCAACGAGCCGTCGATCAGGAAGATCTTGCCGGCTATCATCGCACCCGAAGCGATGATCGCGCCGATGATGCCGGCGAACATCGCCTCCAGGACGAACGGCGACTGGATGAACCAGTTCGACGCGCCGACGAGCTTCATCACCGCGACTTCTCGCCTGCGGCTGTACGCGGCGACCTGGATCGTGTTACCGACCAGCAGAAGGGCGGCGAGTCCCTGGACCAAGGCGATCACCAGCGCCAGGTTCTGTGCCGCGCCCAGCACCCCGAACACCTTCGACAGCAGGGTGCTCTGGTCGACGATTTCATCGATGCCGGCCTTGCCGGTGTACTCGGCCGCGACCTGGCTGTACTGCTTCGGGTTCTTGAGCTGGATGCGGTACGACTCGGGCAGCGCGTCCTGCTTGGTCGCGGCGATCAGGTCGGGCGCATCCTTGAACTGCTGCTTGAACTTGGTCCACGCCTGCTCCTTGGTCTCGTGGATGACCGGCTGCTTGATGAGCGGGTCGGCCTGGAGCTGGCTGGCCAGGGCGTCACGCTGCTGCGGCGAGATGTCGTCGCGCAGGAAGATGGACACCTGGACCTTGTCGAAGTAGTAGCCCTTCATGCTGTCGATCTGTTGGTACAGGATCAGGCTGGCGCCGAGCATCGTCAGCGACACGGCCATCGTGATAATCATGGCGACGGTCATCGTGACGTTGCGCCACAGGCCGACCATGACCTCGGACAGGATGTACTTCGCACGCACCGGGGTTCTCGTCCCTTCGGATCAGCCGTAGACACCGCGCGGCTGGTCCCGCACGATCTTGCCACTCTCGATTTCAACGACGCGGCGGCGCATCTGGTTCACGATGTTCGAGTCGTGGGTGACCATCACAACCGTGGTGCCCGTCCGGTTGATTCGGTCGAGCAGTCGCATGATTTCGATCGACGTATCCGGGTCGAGGTTTCCGGTGGGCTCGTCGGCGAGCAGGATCAACGGGCGGTTCACGAACGCCCGGGCGACCGCGACCCGCTGCTGCTCACCGCCGGAGAGTTCGTGGGGGTACCGGTGCTCCTTGCCGCCCAGGCCGACGAGTTCGAGGACCTCGGGCACCACCCGGCGCGCGACGCCCTGCGACTTGCCGATCACCTCGAGTGCGAAGGCGACGTTCTCGTACGCGGTCCGGTTCGGCAGCAGCCGGAAGTCCTGGAACACGCAGCCGATCTGGCGACGGAACGCGGAGATCTTCCACGAACGCAGGGCGGTGACGTCCCTGTCCGCGACGACGACCCGTCCCCTGTTCGGCTGGATCTCGTGCAGCAGTAGCTTGATGATCGTGGACTTGCCGGAGCCGGATGGTCCGATGAAGAAGACGAAGTCACCCTTCTCGATCGAGACCGACACGTCGTCGAGAGACGGCCGTGAGGCCTTCGGGTACGTCTTGGTCACATGCTCGAGCCGAATCACGGGTCAGCAGTCTACGCGGCGTGAGGAG
>DASZUO010000217.1:0-24831 GCA_035547575.1 Amycolatopsis sp.
ACCGGCGCTCCTCGCGCCCGCCGATCGTGCGCCGCAGCGTCAGCGACTGGCCGGCGCGGAAGGCGTAGGTGTCGGCGAGTTCGGGTGGGACGTCGAACGTGACCGCCACGGCGTCGTCGCAGAGCCGGGACACCGCGGCGACGGTGAGCCGGTGGAAATTACCAGTCCGCAGGCGCGATCTCGTGCTCACCCCTCAGATCTCCTTGACGTGCTCGAAGGTCTCGTCGCAGGCGCGGCAGCGGCGCAGCGACCTGCACGCGGTGGGGCCGAACTCCGACACGAGTTCGGTGGCGCCCGCCCCACAGTGCGGGCAGGGCACGCGGCGCGCCGGAGGGCCCAGCGTCAACGGGATCGGGCCGGTCGGGCGGCGAGGCGCGGCAGCGGGCGGCGCGATGCCCGCATCGGCGAGCTTGCGACGGCCCTCGCCGGTGATCCAGTCCGACGTCCACGCCGGACGCAGCACCGTCCGCACCTCGACGTCGTCGTATCCGGCGCCGTGCAGCGCGTGCACGAGGTCGTCGCGCATCGTGTCCATCGCGGGACAGCCGGTGTAGGTGGGCGTGATCGCGACGACCACGTGACCGTCCTGTTCGGACACCTCGCGCAGCACGCCGAGGTCGGCGAGCGTGAGCATCGGCAGTTCGGGGTCGGTCACCGTCCGCGCGACGGCCCAGGCGCTCACCATGTCGCCTCCGGATACGCCCTGGCGACGCTCTGCAGTTCGGCGAGCAGGAAGCCCATCGCCTCGGTGTGCACGCCGTCGCGGCCCATCCGGCCGGACACCCCGGCCCGCGCGGGCACGCCGGGGAGCGACAAGTGAGCGGCGGCGCACACCTGGGCGAGCACGTCGTCGAACTCGGCGCGTGCCCCGACCGGATTCACGCCGACGCGTGTTTCGATCTCGTGCGGCGTGAACAACTCCCCGACGTAGGGCCACACGTCGTCGAGCCCGGCCTGCATGCGCTCGTGCGAGTAGTCCGTGCCGTCGCCGAGCCGGACCGCCCACCGGGCGGCGTAGTCGCGGTGGTAGGTGACCTCCTTGACGCCCTTCGCCGCGATGGCCGCGAGCACCGGGTCCGCCGAGTCGCACAGCCGCTGCAGCAGCGCGAGCCGCCAGGTGGAGAACACCAGCAGCAGCGCGACGAGCCGGCCGAAGTCGCCGCGCGGCAGTTCGGCGAGGCGCACGTTGCGGAACTCGTTCTCCGGACGGAAGAACGCGTAGGAGTCCTCGGAGCGGTCGCTGCCGTCGGCCTTGCCCGCCCTGGCGAGCAGCAGCCGGGCCTGGCCGAGCAGGTCGAGGGCGATGTTGGCGATCGCGACCTCGTCCTCCAGTTCCGGCGCGTGGGTGATCCACTCCTGCAGCCGGTGGGACAGGACGAGCGCGTCGTCGCCCAGCATCAGGCAATATGACGACAAGTCCGCACCGTCCATCCCGGCGGGGACGGAGGTGTCCATACCGGACAGCGGGTCGTCGCGGCGTTGACCGGGGGACATTCCAATACCGCCGGGCGAAGTTCCGAAGGCCCAGCGCGAGTCGTCACGGGCGTCGGCGAGTGCCTCGTAGGCGTTGTCGAACATCACGGGCTCACATGTGGGGGACGTCGTCGGGAATGTCGTAGAACGTCGGGTGCCGGTACACCTTGTCCGCGCTCGGCGCGAAGAACGGGTCCTTCTCGTCCGGGCTGGAGGCGGTGATGTCGGCGGCCCTGACGACCCAGATGCTCACGCCCTCGTTGCGGCGCGTGTACAGATCGCGCGCGTTGTGCAGCGCCATCTCGTCGTCCGCGGCGTGCAGCGAACCCACGTGTACGTGGTTCAGCCCGCGCTTGCCCCGCACGAACACCTCATACAGCGGCCAGTCGTTCATCGCGCACCCTCCCCTTGCGACTCTGCCGCGCCGCGCTGGCGCTCTTTCGCCGCGTGCGCGGCCGCGGCCTCGCGGACCCATGCCCCGTCGAGGTGGGCCTGCCTGCGGTGTTCGACGCGCTGCGCGTTGCACGGGCCGTTGCCGGCGACGACCTGCTTGAACTCGGCCCAGTCGACCTCGCCGAAGTCGTAGTGCCCGCGCTCGGCGTTCCACTTCAGGTCCGGATCCGGCAGCGTCACGCCGAGGACCCCGGCCTGCGGTACGGACATGTCGACAAAGCGCTGTCGTAGCTCGTCGTTGGTGTGGCGCTTGATCTTCCACGCCATCGACTGCGCGGTGTTCGGCGAGTCCGCGTCGGGCGGGCCGAACATCATCAGCGACGGCCACCACCAGCGGTTCACCGCCTCCTGCACCATCTCCCGCTGCGCCCCGGTGCCCTTCATCATCGTCATCAGCAGTTCGAAACCCTGCCGCTGATGGAAGGACTCCTCCTTGCAGATCCGGATCATCGCCCGCGCGTAGGGGCCGTAACTGCTGCGGCACAACGGCACCTGGTTGCAGATCGCGGCGCCGTCCACCAGCCAGCCGATCACCCCGACGTCGGCGAACGTGAGCGCCGGGTAGTTGAAGATCGACGAGTACTTCTGCCGCCCGGTGATGAGATTCTCGGTCAGGTCGGCGCGGTCGATGCCCAGCGTCTCCGTGGCGGAGTACAGGTAGAGCCCGTGCCCGGCTTCGTCCTGCACCTTCGCCAGCAGGATCGCCTTGCGGCGCAGGGAAGGCGCGCGGGTGATCCAGTTGCCTTCGGGCTGCATGCCGATGATCTCCGAGTGCGCGTGCTGCGCGATCTGCCGGATCATCGTCTTGCGGTAGCCGTCGGGGACCCAGTCCCGCGGCTCGATCCGCTGGTCCCTGGCGATGGTGTCCTCGAAGTGTCGTTCCAGTGCTGTGGTCATTTCGCCACCAGGGTGAGCACGTCGTACTTGGCGACCGATTCGCCGTCGGCGTTGGTCACGTCGGTGTCCCAGCGCACCTCGCCGTAGTCCTGGTCGAGGCGCGGGATGATCTGCTTGCAGGTCAACGTCACAGTGAGCGCGTCGCCGGGCTTGACCGGGGTCAGGAAGCGCAGGTTCTCCAGGCCGTAGTTGGCCAGCACCGGTCCCGGCTCGGGCGAGACGAACAGGCCCGCGGCGAACGAGAGCACCAGGTAGCCGTGGGCCACGATGCCGCCGAACAGCGGGTTCGCCGCAGCCGCCGCGGGATCGGTGTGCGCGTAGAAGGTGTCGCCCGTGAACTCGGCGAAGTGGTCCACGTCCTCCCGTGTCACGGTGCGCGGGCCGGCGACCACCGAGTCGCCGATCCTCAGGTCCGCCAGCGACTTGCGGAACGGGTGCGTGCCCTCGGCACGCGGCGCGCCAGGGAGCCACTGGCCGGTGACGGCCGAGAGCACCTTCGGGCTGCCCTGCACGGCGGTGCGCTGCATGTGGTGCAGCACGCCACGGACGCCACCCATTTCCTCGCCACCACCGGCCCGGCCGGGCCCGCCGTGCACGAGGCCCGGCATCGGCGAACCGTGCCCGGTCGACTCCTTCGCGTCGTCGGCGTCGAGCACCAGCAGCCGCCCGTGCCATGGCGCGACGCCGAGCACGACCTCACGGGCGAACCGCTCGTCACCCGTGACGACGGACCCGGCGAGGCTGCCTTGGCCGCGTGCGGCGTAGTCGATGACCTGCTCGGTGGAGACGTAGGGCAGCAGCGTGGCGACCGGGCCGAACGCCTCGACCTCGTGTGGTTCGGCGCGCTCGGGGTCGCCCCTGAGCAGAATCGGCGAGAGGAACGCGCCACGCTCGGCGTCGGCGTCGACCACCTCGACGCGCTCCGGGTCGCCGAACACCGCGCTGCCCGCCGTCTGCAGGGCCTTGAGCGAGCGGCGGACCTCCTCGCGCTGTTCGAGGCTGGCCAGCGGGCCCATCCGCACGCCTTCCGACGCGGGGTTGCCGACCGTGATCCCGGCCAGGCGCGCGCTCGTGGCCTCGGCGACGGCGTCCAGGTGCTCGGCGGGGACGAACGCGCGCCGGATCGCCGTGCATTTCTGGCCGGCCTTGACGGTCATCTCCGTGACGAGTTGCTTGACGAACAGGTCGAACTCGGCCGTGCCGGGCACGGCGTCCGGGCCGAGGATCGAGCAGTTGAGCGAGTCGGCCTCGGCGTTGAAGCGCACCGCGTTGCGCACGATCGCCGGATGCGCGCGCAGGCGCTGCGCCGTGGACGCCGACCCGGTGAACGACACCAGGTCCTGTGAGGTCGCGTGGTCGAGCAGGTCACCGGCGCCGCCGCAGACGAACTGCAGCGTGCCTTCGGGTAGCAGCCCGGACTCGATGATCAGCTCGACGAGCTTCGCGGTGAGGTAGGCGGTCTGGCTCGCGGGCTTGACCAGGGTCGGCACACCAGCGAGGAACGCGGGCGCGAACTTCTCCAGCGGGCCCCATACCGGGAAGTTGAACGCGTTGATCTGCACGGCCACGCCTCGCAGCGGGGTCGCGATGTGCTGGCCCAGGAACGTGCCTGCCCTGCCGAGCGGCTCGACCGCGCCCTCGACGTAGACCGTGTCGTTCGGCAGTTCGCGCTTACCCTTGCTCGCAAAGGCGAGGAGCACGCCGATCCCGCCGTCGACGTCGAACTTCGAATCGCCGAGTGTCGCGCCGGTTCTCGCGGAGAGCGCGTAAAGCTCGTCGCGGTGCTCGCGCAGGTACGAGCCCAGCGCCTTCAGCAGCGCGGCACGCTGGTGGAACGTCAGCTCGCGCAGCGCCGGGCCGCCGGTGCGGCGGCCGTGATCGAGAGCGCCGGCCATGTCCACCCCCGCGGAGGAGATGCGCGCGACCTCCTCGCCGGTCGTCGCGTCGTGCAGTGGCACGCCCTCGCCGGGGGCCGTGTGCCAGCCGCCGCTGACATAGCTGCGCAGGAGCGTCATCGATCCTCCTCGAATTACCAACCGAACGTTCAGGAAGTCAATGGTAGCCGCTTGACAAGCACCCGGCCAAGGGGTCACTTTGTTTACCGTCCATTCGGTCGGCTACCAGGAGCCGCTCGTGTCGCAGTCCCCGGCAGCGCAGACGATGTTCGACGACGATGTCGCCTCCAGGTCCCTCGGCATCGACCTGGTCGAGGCGGCCGACGGCAGGGCCGTGGCCCGGATGCGGATCACCGAGGCGATGGTCAACGGGCACAAGATCGCCCACGGCGGCTACCTGTTCCTGCTGGCCGACACCGCCTTCGCGTGCGCGTGCAACAGCCACGGCCCGGTGACCGTCGCGGCGGGCGCGGAGATCTCCTTCGTCGCCAGTGCCCGGCTGGGCGACGAACTGGTCGCGACGGCGGAGGAACGCACGCGTTACGGGCGCAACGGAATCTATGACGTGACGGTCCGGCGTGGCGCCGAGGTCGTCGCGGAGTTTCGCGGCCGGAGCCGCACGATAGGGAAGACATGACGACTCTGCCCCGGTCCCGGCGGCTCGGCCACGCGCCACCGGCGGACCAGCTGGCTCCGCCCGAGCGGATGAGCGTGGACGAACTGCGGTCCGTCCAGCTGGAACGTCTGCAATGGACGTTGCGGCACGCATACGAGAACGTGCCGTGCTACCGGCGGAAGTTCGACGAGGCCGGGGTGCACCCCGGCGACTGCCACGAGCTCGCCGATCTGGCGAAGTTCCCCTTCACCACCAAGCGGGACCTGCGCGAGAACTACCCGTTCGGCATGTTCGCCGTGCCGCAGGAGCAGGTGCGGCGCATCCACGCCTCCAGCGGCACCACCGGCAAGCCCACGGTTGTCGGCTACACCGATGCCGACCTCGATACCTGGGCCACGGTGATGGCGCGCTCGATCTTCGCGGCGGGCGGGCGGCCGGGCCACAAGGTGCACGTCGCCTACGGCTACGGCTTGTTCACCGGCGGCCTCGGCGCGCACTACGGCGCGGAAAAGCTGGGCGCGACGGTGATCCCGGCGTCGGGCGGCATGACCGCGCGGCAGGTGCAGATCATCACCGACTTCCGGCCCGAGGTCATCATGGTGACCCCGTCGTACATGCTGACCCTGCTGGACGAGTTCGAGCGCCAGGGCATCGACCCCGCCGCGAGTTCCCTGCGCGTGGGCATTTTCGGCGCGGAGCCGTGGACCGAGCAGATGCGGCTCGAGATCGAGGAGCGAATGAACCTCGACGCCGTGGACATCTACGGGTTGTCCGAGGTCATGGGCCCTGGCGTGGCACAGGAGTGCGCCGAGACCAAGGACGGCCTGCACATCTGGGAAGACCACTTCTACCCCGAGGTCATCGACCCGGTCGACGAGAACGTGCTGGATCCGGGGCAGACCGGCGAGCTGCTGTTCACGTCGCTGACCAAGCAGGCGCTGCCGGTCATCCGCTACCGCACCCGGGACCTGACCGCGCTGCGACCCGGCACCGCGCGGCCGTCGTTCCGGCGGATGGACAAGGTGACCGGCCGCAGCGACGACCTGATCATCCTGCGTGGTGTGAACGTGTTCCCCACCCAGATCGAGGAGATCGTCCTCGCCACCCAGGGCCTCGCCCCGCACTTCCAACTCCGCCTCACCCGCCACGAGCGCATGGACCACCTCACGGTCCTGGTCGAGACGCGCCCGAACACGCCCGCCGACCGCCGCCCCGGCGCGGCCGCCGAGATCGCCGCACGTGTCAAGGATGCGGTCGGCGTCAGCGTGGGCGTCGAGGTGCTCGACCCTGACACGCTGGAACGGTCCGTCGGCAAGATGCGCCGTGTGATCGACCAGCGCCCTCGGGACTGACGCCGGGTTTGGGACAATCGGATCATGACGAGCGCACGCCCAGCCCGATCCGCCCGGCGCGGCAGGCCGGGATACGACCTGGAGTCCTTGCTGGCGGTCGCCGTCAAGCTGTTCAACGAGCGCGGCTACGACGGCACCAGCATGGAAGACCTGTCGCGCAAGCTCGGCATCACGAAGTCCGCCATCTACCACCACGTTCCAAGCAAGCAGGAACTGTTGCGCCTTGCCGTGAACCGCGCTCTGGACGGCCTGTTCGCGGAGGCGGAAAAGATCGACTCGGTCGACGGCCGCGCGGTGGACCGCCTGGAGCACCTGGTCCGCGGCAGCGTCGCGGTGCTCGTCGAGCGCCTGCCGTTCGTGACGCTGCTGCTACGGGTGCGCGGCAACACCAAAGTGGAACGCGACGCCCTCGCCCGGCGGCGTGAGTTCGACCACATCGTCAGCGAACTGGTCACGAAGGCCATCGCCGAGGGCGACTTACGTTCGGACATCGACCCATCGACCGTCGCACGATTGCTGTTCGGCATGGTCAACTCGCTCATAGAATGGTACAAACCACGAGGCGGCGCCACGGCACCAGAACTGGCCGAGGCGGTAGCAACAGTCGCATTCGACGGCCTGCGAGTGCGCTAAAAAGCCCGGCGACCCACGGCTCACGTGAGCCGACGACGGAACCCCCGTCATCCCGGAGCCTGCCCGCCGGCGAGGCATTCTCTTGATCTTTTCCGTCGTGGTGTGAGCGATACCGAGGTGCCTGACGCTCACTCCAGCGCGAGCGCTTCGGCCCGGTCCGCGCCCTTGCCGACGAGCGCCCGGTAGCGCGCGACCCACTTGGCCGCGCCGAAGCCGACCACGCCGACCAGCCGGTCGCCCGCGAAGTAGCCCGCGACGGTGCCCTTGATCGCGCCGCCGGTCAGGCCCTCGCCCTTGAGCTGCACCACGGCCTCGCCCAGTTCCGGGCGCCCGATGCCCTGGATCTTCAGCCCGAACTGGTCCGACCAGAAGTAGGGCACGGTCGGCGCCGGCGGCTCGGCGCCGGCGATGTCACGGGCGACCACCGTGGCCTGGTCTGTCGCGCTGGTCCAGTGCTCGTGCCGGAAATGCTTGCCCCGTACGGGATCTTGCCACGCGGCGACGTCGCCGACGGCCCACACGCCCGGCGCGCCGAGCACCCGGCCGCGCGCGTCACAGGCCAGTCCGTTGCTGGTGTCCACGCCCTCACGGGTCACCCAGTCCAGTGTGGGCGCGGCGCCGATGCCGACCAGCACGACGTCGGCGCTCAGCCGCTCGCCGTCGGCCAGCTCGACCGTGTTGGCGTCGAGGAACCGCGCCAGCTTCGCGCCCAGCCGCAGATCCACACCGCCCTCGGTGATCAACCGTCCACACAGGACGCCGACCTCGCGGCCGAGCGCGCGCTCGCACGGCACCGGCAGCGCCTCGAGCACGGTCACCTGCAGGCCCTGGTCCACCGCGCCGCTGGCGACCTCGGCTCCGATGAACCCGCCACCCACGACGAGCAGCGACTTCGCACCCTGCAACGCCGAACGCAGCGAGAGCGAATCGTCGAGCGTGCGCAGCGTGTGCACCTCTTCCGGCTGGCCGGGCAGGCGGCGCGGGTCGGCGCCGGTCGCGATCACGAACGCGTCGGCGTGCAGCGTGGTGCCGTCGGCGAGCTCGACCGCGCCCTCGTGCAGCGCGACCGCGGGCACGCCGAAGTGCGTGTTGACGTTGAGCTCGGCGAGCGCGTCGCCGTCCTTGAGCACCACCCGTTCGGGCGTCCATGCGCCGGTGAGCACCTGCTTGGACAGCGGCGGCCGGTCGTAGGGCGCATGCGGTTCGGCACCGACCAGGCTGATGGCGCCCTCGAACCCGGCGGCTCGCAACTGCTCGGCAGTGCGGACGCCACCGAGTCCGGCACCGATCACGACGACGTGTCCGGGCTGGCTCACGCTTTCTCCTCTCGTGCTGCTTCCCGAGAAGGTACGGCAGTGACCCCGGTGTCGTCAGTGTGCTCCGCCACAGGCTGGGCGAATCGAAGCGCGGGCAGCGGAACCAGCCGATCAGGGGTTTCCTCCCCTGCTGCGCTGGACCGCGGTGACGATGACCCGCAGCACGAGGCCGAGCACGATGAGGTCGGCCACCATCTGGATGGTGACCAGGATTCTCGCGGTCGCGGTGACTGCGGTGACGTCGCCGAAACCGACCGTGGCGAACACCGTGACGACGAAGTACAGGGCGTCGGTCTTCGTCAGCGGGCCCGTGAAGCTGCCGGGATGTGCGTGGTCGAGGGCGCGATAGACGGCCGCGAACACCAGCAGGAACAGGGGAATCACGATCGCGAGGGCCTGAATCCCCTGCAGCAGCGGGTACCCCGAGCGCAGGATGCGCCGGACCTCCCACACGACCAGCAGCGTCACCACCACGAGCCCGGCGACCAGCCACACCAGTGCGCCGCCGTCGAGCCGCTGCCCGATCGGCAGCACATAGTAGGCGGTGACGAGGACCGCGATAGTAAGCAGCGGGCGCAGCACGCCCAGCAGCAGGAACCGTAGGCGCCGGGACTTGTCCGGTGCCGCCGGCGCCGGTGTCACGACGCCTCCGGTCCACCCGGCCGTTCAGACATCGATCCACACGGCACAACGCCAGCCGCCGGCCGTTGGCTCGCAGCGGGCGCCGTTCACGGAAACGCCTTGCGGTAGCGAGCCCGCGGGCACGATCCCCGCGATGTCCGCGGTCTCGCACCGCATCCGCACCCCCGTGCGCGTCGCCGTGGTGCTGATGGCGACCGGCGCCTCGCCCCCGGTCTTGATACCGGCGATCACCCGCCGCAGCACTCCCGTGAGCAGTTCCTCGTCCGTCGCGCCCGAGATCTCGAAGGTCGTCACCGCCACCGGTTCGAGCGGCCGCGCCCCGGCGAAGCTCCCGACGAGCGCACTCACGGCTTCGGCGATACACGCCTCGCGGGTGCGGGCCCACGCCTCGATGCGCAGATCCCTCGCGTGCACCGCTCGGCGCGGGTGCTTCGCCCGCTGTATCGAAAGGGGGGCGGCGGTTTGGCGCACATTCACCCGACCAGCGTGCGCGGCGGGGACGCGACGCGGCACCACCCGTATTGGGTGAGTTCTCGCGGCCCGAAACGCGGGACGCTGCCGGGGACGCAAGCGCTCGACGGAGGTGGCGACCATGACGGAAAACATGACCAGCAAGCGGGATCCGGGGGATGTCGCGGGAGCGATGGCCCGCTCGTCCAGCGGGATCATCGCGCTCGGGACCGTGACGGTGATCGCCGGGATCGCGGTGCTGGCCTGGCCCAGTGCCACCGCGAAGGTGATCGCGGTGATCTTCGGGATCTTCGCGCTCGTCAGTGGCGTCTTCCAGCTGGCGTCGGCCATCGCGGCAGACCGGCCCGCCACGGGCGGCGGCGCGCGTGTCCTGCTCGCCGTGTCCGGCGTGCTCTCCCTGCTGCTCGGCATCGTGTGCCTGCGCCACCCGTTCCAGACACTGGAGATCCTGACACTGCTGCTCGGCATGTTCTGGGTGGTCACGGGCGTGGTCGGGGTCGTGCACGCCCTCGGCTCGCGGGAGATGGCGGGGCGGGGCTTCGCGGTGTTCGCGGGCGTGGTGAGCGTCATCGCCGGCATCGTGCTGCTGGCCTACCCGTCGGTCTCGCTCCTCGTGCTGGTGTGGCTGCTGGGCGTCGAGTTGCTGCTGACCGGCGCGGTCGCGGTCGGCTGGGGCATCGCGGCCAGGCGGGATCGGAGCCCGTCGGTGCGCGCCCACGCGGCGCACCACGCGCCAGGGCCGGCGTGACCGGTCAGCTCGGATCCGGCTGAGTCGCCGGCGGCAGGTGCGGGTTCCAGTCGTAGACGACTGACGTCCGGAACAAAACGTCCTGCAGCGACCGGCGGCGCCGGCCGACGAGGACCCACAGCAGGCCTGCCGGGAACAGCACGGAGGTGACCGCCCGCAGCAGCGCGATTCCCGCGCGGGGCGGCCGCCCCCGGCTGCCGAAGACGCGCAGGCCGAGCAACTGGTCGCCGAGCGTGCGGCCGGTGCCGCACCAGGCGCCCGCCAGGTACACCACGGCGATCCCGAGCCCGGTGAGCACCACCGTGCCGCGGGCAGGGGTGGGAAAGTCGAAGCGCACCGGGTCGGTCGCGAACACCACCGCACACGCCACCAGGTACAACACGCCCAGCACGAGCGCGACCACGCCCGTGTCCACGACGTTCGCGACGACCCGGCTCACGATCCCGGCCGGCCGGCCCTGGTAGGCCTTGGCCTCTGCGGGCAGCGCGCTGAACCACGCCGCCGGCTTCGCCTCGTCCCTCACCGCTGCGGGCGCTTGCCGTCGCGGCCCGCGGTGACGAGCCACCGGGTCCAGCGCGCGACCGTGTCGTCGGCCGTCATGACCTGCACCCGGACGTCGCGCACGGTGTCGCCCGCCACCGATCCGGTCGAGGCCCGGATGATCTCGGGCAGGTCGATCTCGTCGATGACCCCGTTGACGATGCCGGTCAGGTCGAGTTCGTCCAGCACGGCGGTCACCACCTGCGGCGCGATCTCGCGAAACCGGCGCTCCACCTCGACGCGGATCGCCCGCCGCCGGCGGAGCCCGATATTCGCGAGCGTCCGCAACGGCTCCGGCCACCGCTGTGGCGTCGCCAACGGTCCGGCGAGCGGAAGCAGCCTGCCGGCCACCGCACGGCCGGCGGCGACAGTGACCACCGCCGCTCCGACGACGACGTCGAAAGCGGCGGGCGTTTCCTGAGCGGTGCCATCCACCATCGCATCCTGCCGAGACCGGCACCCGGCTGCTATCCCCCGCATCGGGTGAAGCGGCCCTCGTCCGGGATTCATCTTTCACGGATGAGGGCCGCCGCCGGGCGCTGCCGGATCCTCGGCGAAAGCAACGTTCGGGAGGACTCGATGTCAGACACTCACACCATGCGCGAGCAGCGCCAGGCGACGGGATGGACCGGCTGGGTCGCCTTCGCCGGGACGATGCTCATCCTGCTCGGTCTCTTCCACGCCGTCGAAGGTCTCGTCGCGCTTCTGGAGAAGGGCTACTACCTCGTCGCGCCCTCCGGCCTGGTGGTGAACGTCAGCTACACGGCCTGGGGATGGCTGTACCTCGCCCTCGGGGTGCTGGCCGTCGTGATCGGGATCGGGGTGCTGACCGGCAATCGCGTCGCGCAGTTCGCGGGCGCGGCGGTCGCCGCGGTGAGCGCGATCGTGAATCTCGCCTTCATCGCCGCCTATCCGCTGTGGTCGCTGGTCGTCATCGTGGTCGACGTCATCGTGATCTACGCGATCATGGTGCACGGCCGCGAGATGAAGCCGGCTGGGGACGGGGGCCGGCTATGAGCGAGCAAGCGCAGCCGCACACCGGCGCGAGGCCGACGAGCGCCATGCCGCGGGCGAGGTCCGGGGCGCTCTGGGTCGGGTGGATCTGGTTCGCCGGCGCGATGATGATCCTGCTCGGCGTGTTCAACGTCATCGAGGGACTCGTCGCGCTGTTCAACGACAAGTACTACGTGCTCGGGCCCGAGGGCCTGCTGGTCTTCGACATCACCGGCTGGGGCTGGGTGCACCTCATCATCGGCGCGCTCGCGGTGGTCGCCGGGTTCGCGCTGTTCACGGGCGCGCTCTGGGCCCGGATCACGGCGGTCGTGCTGGCGGCCGTCAACGCGATCGCGCAACTGACGTTCCTGTCCGCCTACCCGGTGTGGGCCATCATCGTCATCGCGCTCGACGTGGTCGTGATCTGGGCGATCATCGTGCACGGCGACGAGCTCAACCGCGAGACGACCTGACCACCGCACCCGGCCGGTCGCTCCGGCCGCGGTGCCGAGGTGGCCGGGCGGGGCGCCGGCGGCCGGCGCGGCCGTTTCCGACGTGCCGGCGGCCGCCGGTCGCCCCGGGATCACATCCGGGTAATTCCCGGATGCGGATCATGCCCGGCCGGATATCATTCCGAACGTGCGTTTCCTGTTGGTTCGGACCGCGAGCACCCTGATGCTCTCGCACAGAGACGCCTGAGCTGTGTTCGCCGTCGCGGTCACGCTGGCTGCGATCGGCGCGTTGCTGATCGCCGTCGGAGCCGCGGTGCAGGAACGAGTCGTCGTCGCCACCCATTCGACGCGGCTCGCGTTCTTCCTGCAGTTGCTTCGCAACCCACGATGGCTGGCCGGCGGCGTGTGCGGCGGCCTCGGGGTCGCGCTGCACGTTGTGGCACTGAGCAACGGACCGGTCAGCGTGATCCAGCCGGTGGGCACGCTCGGCCTGCTGTTCGCGGTCGTCACCAAGGCGATCCTGGACCGGCGCCGCCTGCCGCGCGCGGCGATCGCGGGATGTGCGGCGGTCGTCGCGGGACTGGGCGGCCTGCTCGTCGTGCTGCCGCACGGCGGGGCCCCGCCGCACCTGGCCACCGGCACCGCGGTGGTGCTCACGTCGGTCACCATCGTGGTGATCGCCATCGCGTTGCTGGTCGCGGCACCACCCGGGGTGAAGGCGGTCCTGCTCGCGCTCACCGCAGGAGCCGCGTTCGGCATGGCGTCCGCGGTCATCGGCGTCGTCGGGCACCGGATGGCCGAACAGCCGGGCGCGCTCATCGACTGGCCGACGCTGCTGGCTGTACTGCTGCTGGTCAGCGGCGGCATCGCACAGCAGAACGCGTACCGGATGTCCCGGTTCGCGCTCGCCTACGCGGTGCTGCTGATCGCCGACCCCGTCTCGGCGTCGGCCGTCGGGGTGCTGCTGCTCGGGAACCCCATGCCGGGAAGCGCTTTTCTGGCGGCGTGGATGGGCATGTCCGCGCTTGTCGTAGTTCTGGGCGTGGTCGTGCTCGCCCGGTCGTATGCTGTCGAACCTCAGCGCAGCGAGGAGAGCCGCACATGCGCGTCCTGATCTCGACCGACACTTATCCACCCGACCTGTCCGGCAGTTCGTTCTTCGCGCACCGGCTGGCGGCCGGACTCGCCACGCGCGGGCATGACGTGCATGTGGTCTGCGCGTCGGACTCGGGGCCACGCAAGGACGTGCTCGAGGACGGCGTGTGGCTGCACCGCCTGGCGTCCAAACCACTGCTGATCCATCCCACGGTGCGCTTCGTGCCGCCGATCGGGGTGCCGCGCGCGTTGCGGCGGCTGGTCGCGGACATCGAGCCGGACGTCCTGCACACGCAGGACCACTTCACGATCGGGCGGGCGGCGATGGCTGCCGCCCGGCAACGCGGGATACCGGTGGTCGCGACCAATCACTTCATGCCGGACAACCTGCTGCCCTACGTGCCGCGCTGGCTGCACGCGGTGCTGGTCCGGATCGCATGGTACGACTTCTGCCGCATCTACACGCGGGCCGACCACATCACCACGCCGACGCGCACGGCGGCCGATCTCGTGGCGCGGTGGGGGTTCGGGCGCGACGTCGAACCGGTGTCGTGCGGCGTGGACTTCGACCGGTTCCACCCGTTCGGCCAGCCGAAGGTGATGGCGCGCAAGGAGTTTCACCTGCCCGACGAGCCGACGATCGCGTTCGTGGGCAGGCTCGACGCGGAGAAGCACCTCGACGAGGTGATCCGCGCGCTGCCGCGGCTGCGGGCCCAGTTCGCGCTCGCCGGGCGCGGGGTGCGGCGCGGCGAACTGGAAGCGCTGGCCGAGCGCACCGGCGTGCGCGACCGCGTGCACTTCCTCGGCTACGTGCCCGACGAGCACCTGCCGCTGGTATACGCGGCGGCGGACGTGTTCGTCATGCCGGGCACCGCGGAGTTGCAGAGCATCGCGACGCTGGAGGCGATGGCGTCCGGCCTGCCTGTGGTCGCGGCGGACGCCGTCGCGCTGCCGCACCTGGTGTCGCCCGGTGAGAACGGTTTCCTGTACCCGCCGGGCGACGTCGACCACCTGGCCGGCGCCCTCGACCGCATCCTGGGGTCCGACGAGGAACGGCGCCGGATGGGCGCGGCCAGCCAGGCGATGGCCACCCGGCACGACGCGTCGCACACGCTGGCCCGCTTCGAGGAGATCTACGACAGCGCGCGGAGCGTCCTAACGCGACACTAGCCGGGAGACCGTGCCGATCAGCGCCTTGCCCGCGCCCTTCGCGCCCGCCGCGATCATGTTGCCCCAGTCGAAGTAGTCGCGCCACAGGATGATCTCGCCGTCGCGGACCTCGAAGGTGCCGCAGACCCAGAACTCGGCCTCGAACCCCTTCATGCGCAGCACGTCGGTGCGCTCGGTCAACACGACCTGACCGTCCGCGGCGATGTGGTGGGTGCGGGCCTCGAAGCCCGTGCAGTACTTGCCCAGCATCCGAAGCTGCTTCTCGAACGCGGCCTTGCCGCGAGCCGGGGGCAGCGACACGTTGTGGTACACGATGTCGTCGGCCGCCAGCGCCAGCGCGCCGTCGATGTCGAGCCGCTCGAGCGCCGCGAGGAACGAGATCACCGTTGCTTTGGGGTCCGCCATGCGCCCAGTGTCCCCGAATCCGGCACCGGCAGCCACTCCATGTTTTACGACCTGGCGATAATATGGTTTCCGTACTATATTGGAGGCATGACGACACAGAAGCAGCAGAGCTACCGGCGGATGGTCAACCGGGCCAACAAGCTGGTCACGAGTCTGCAGCGCATCGGGATCGCCTTCGGGCCGATGCAGTTGCTCACCGTCCGGGGGCGGCGCAGCGGGGAGCCACGCACGTTCCCGATCGCGGTGTTGCCCCTGACCGGCGGCCGGTACATCGTGCAGGCCTACCCGAAGGCGGCGTGGGTCGCGAACGCCCGCGAGGCCGACACGGTCACCCTGAGCCGCGGCCGCCGCACGACGCCGGCCCGCCTGGTGGAGGTGCCGGTCGCCGAGCGGCCGCCACTGCTTCGGGAACTGGTGGCAGGCGGGCCTGCCAGCGTGGGGAAACGTTTCGTGACCACGGGCCTCGCCGAAAGTCCCACACCCGACGGCGTCGCCGCGGCCGCGGAGCGGATCGCGTTGTTCCGCATCGAACCCGCGTGAGCGGGGCGCATTTCGGCGCCACCGTTCACGGTGGTGCGCCGGCTCAGTTGCGGGACTTGCGGAACAGTTCGATGATCTCCGCGGTGGTGGCGGTTTCGCCGAGGCGCGGGAAGATGCGCTCGACACTGTTGTGGTGCGCGTCGGCGTCCACATCGGACATCGCGTCCGTAGCCAGCGTCACGTGGTAGCCGTGTTCGTACGCCGCGCGGGCCGTCGACTCCACGCCGATGCTCGTCGCGACGCCGCCCAGCACGATCTGCGTCACGCCGCGCCGGCGTAGCTGCAGGTCGAGATCCGTGCCGTAGAACGCGCCCCAGTTCCGCTTCGTCACGATCAGGTCCTCCGGGTGGCCCGCGAGGTCGTCGACGATCTGGTCCCAGCCTTCCGGCGGGGTGCCGTTGCCGGTACGTCCGCCCACCGCCGTGCGCCCCGGCACCCAGTCGGCGCCGTCCGGCGCGCGCGAGACGCGCACCAGCACCACCGGCGCCCCGTGCGCGCGGAACGTGTCGGCCAGTTCGACCGAGCGCGCCAGCACGTCCGAGGCACTGTGCGGCGTCGCGGGCGCACCCATCACGCCGTTCTGCAGGTCGATCAGCACCAGCGCGGTGTTGTCGTCGATCGTGGTCGCAGCCACTTGTTCGTCCTTCCTTCGGAACCTCAACGAGGGGTCGGCGATGGTCGCCACGAGCAGCACCCCGGCGACCACGAGCAGGAACCAGGCCAGATGATGCAGTCCTCCGGTGCGCGCACCGGCCCGGAAGAACGCCCCGTTCGCGGCGGAAGCGATCATCGCACCGAGGTAGCCGAACGTACGCAGCAGACCGGCCGAGGCACCGATCCGGGCGGGATCCGCCTGCTGGTACAGCGCGTTCTGGTTGGCCAGGCTGTTGAGCCCCTGTGGCACGCCCTGCAGCACGGCGATCACGACGAAAAGCCAGATCGCGCTGCCCGGGTTCGCGACGAGCAGCAGCGCGCACCCGCCGAGCATGGCGATCGTGCCCACGAGCAGCTTGCCCCGGATCTCGGCCCGGCGGCCGGTGACGGCCGCGGCCACGATTCCGGTCAGCGACAACGGCAACAGCACCAGCCCGGTGACCGACGCGGACAGCCCGCGGCCCTCCTCGAGCCACTGGGTGAACCCGTACAGCACCGAGTACGCGACGGTGTAGGTCAGCACCGTGCGGCCGTAGGTCGCCAGCAGTGGCCCGTTGCCGCCCAGCACACGCAGGTCGATGAACGGGTCGCGCACGCGTAGCTCGCGCACGGCCAGGCCCGCGCCCGCGGCGACCGCGAGCACGGGGAGGTACCAACGGCCGGCGCCTGGGCTCATCAGGAACAGCAGCAGCGTCACCAGCATCGCGGCGAACAGCGCGATGCCCGCGAAGTCGATGGCCTTTGCTTGTCCTTTCCGGACAGTCGACCTCGGCAGGCGCAGTGCGCCGAGAGCGAGACACGCCAGCGACAGCGGAATGTTGATCGAGAAGATCAGATGCCAGCCACCGGCGCCGATCAGCAGGCCGCCCAGCGTCGGCCCGATGACGGCGATGGTCTGGGTGGAGATGGAGAGCACGGTGAGGATGCCGCTCTGGGTGTCCCGCCCGGTACGCTCGGACTCGCGCCGGATCAGGTACATCGCCGCCGGATAGCCCGCGCACGTCCCGAATCCGAGCACCACCCGCGCTACGACGAGCACCGCCAGCGAGGGCGCGAAGGCGCCGAGCAACCCCGCGATCCCGACGAGCGCGGCGCCCGCGAGATAGAGGCGCCGCGGGCCGAAGATGTCGACCAGCCGCCCGACGACGGGTTGCCCGACCGCGGTGGCCACGTACAGCCCGGAGACCAGCCACGCGGTCGCCGCCGGCGATGCCCCGAACGAGACGCCGATCGGAATCAGCGCGACGGCGATCATCGACGAGTTGACCGGGTTCAGGATCGAACCCAGGATCATCGGCGCGATGAGCGTTCGATCGAACGCGCTCGGCGCGGGTGTCTCCCCGCCGATCCTTCCCGCGGCGGTGCTCGATGTTGTCATTCTCCGCCAGTCTTTACGGTGCCGGTGTGGGGTTTGCGGCGCCAGGTGGGGGTTTGGGGCGCCGGTGTTGGGTTTGCGGCGTCGGCGTTGGGTTTGCGGCGCCGATGTTGCGTTTTGCGGCGCCAGTTTTCGGTGGGGGCGTTGGTCCGCCGGTCGTTTCGGTGACGGTGCTCGGTCGGGTCGTTCCGGCGGTCCGGCGCCCGCGGTCCGGCGGTGCGGCGCCGGTGTCCGCATTGCGGCGCCCGTGTTGGGATTGCGGCAGCCGTGTTCGGTGGGGGCGTTGGTCCGCCGGTCGTTCGGTCACGGTGCTCGGTGCGGTTGTTCCGGTGGTCCGGCACCGGCGATCCCGCGCCCGCGGTCCGCTGGTGCCGCGGTCCGGCGCGGCGTCCACCTTGCGGCGCCGGTGTTGGGGTACGCCTCGTTCGCCCGCCGGTCGTTTCGGCCGCGGTGCTCGGTGCGGTCATTCCTCCGCCAGGCGTTCGAAGAGCTCCAATGCCTCGGTGATCGTGCGGCGCTCGGTGTCGCTGTAGCGCTCCTGCATGGCAAGCGCCAGCCATTCGTGCCGCGCCTGCACGCCGCCTTCGAAGCGTTCGCGGCCGGGCTCGGTGAGCACGAGCAGCTGGCGGCGACCATCACTGGGGTCGGAATGTCGCTCGATCAGGCCCTGCCGCTCCAGCACCGCGACGATCGCGGCCATCGACTGGGGCCGCATGCGCTCGGCGCCGGCAAGGCCGCTGGTGGTCAGCGGGCCTTCCTTGCCAAGCCGGACCAGCGCGGATGTCTGCGACGGCGTCAGCCCGTCCCCGACGTTGACCTCGCGCAGCCGCCGCCGCAGCCGTCCGACCAGCGATCTCAACTCGCTCGCCGCCCGCACTGCCTCTTCCGACACGCTCCTACCGGGGTCCGCCACACCACCACCGTAGAACCTTCAGCTACACCTGTCCAGTTTTACCTCAACAGTTTTGTCTGGACAGTTGCCACTGAACATGCTTGACGGAGTGGTGCTGTCCTATAGTCTTACGGTCGTAGTACAAGTCGGAAGGGGTTGGGGCGTTGATCGAGTTCGTGCTGGATGGGCGGTCGAAGGTGAACACCTACGTGCAGCTCATCCAGCAGGTCAAGCAGGCGCTGCGGGTCGGCCTGGTGGAGCCCGGCGATCAGCTGCCGAAGGTTCGCGATGTGGCGCAATCGCTGGCGATCAACCCGAACACGGTGCTCAAGGCCTACCGCGAGCTGGAACTCGAAGGGCTCGCGGAGGGGCGGCCGGGGGTGGGCACGTTCGTCAAACGCACGCTCGCGAGCGCGTCGCTCGGCAACCAGGCGGAGTTGCGCACCGACCTGGTTGCCTGGGTCCGCCGGGCACAGGAGGCCGGACTGTCCGAAGAGGACGTGATCGCGCTGGTCGAGACCACGCTCCGCGCGACGCTGACCGGCACCGCATCGCAAGGTGGCAGCGCACCACGAACCGGCACCACACCGCGGCGTGGCACCACTGAACAGGCTGGCCACGCGTAACAGACCGGCACCACACCATAAACGGCACCAGGCAACAGGCCGGCACCACAAACCGGCACCGCACCACACGGTGGCACCACGCCACAGGCCCGGCACCGCACCACGACCGGCACCACACCACAGGAAACGTCTGAAAACTGGGAGAAAAACAGGATGGACACCGCGCTGGAATGCAGCGAACTCGGCAAGAGATATGGCACCACCTGGGCCCTGCGGGACTGCTCGTTCGGCGTCCCGGTGGGCCGGATAGCGGCGCTGGTCGGACCGAACGGCGCGGGCAAGAGCACCCTGCTCCACCTGGCGGTCGGCCTGCTGCGCCCGGATTCCGGCGACGTGCGGGTGCTCGGGCAGGTGCCCTACCGCAACACGTCGGTGCTGTCCGAGATCGGGTTCGTCGCCCAGGACACGCCACTCTACCGCGACTTCACCGCCGCGGAGCTGATCACGATGGGCGGGAAGCTCAACAAGCGGTGGGACGCCGCCCTCGCCCGGCACCGGCTGGCCCAGCTGGGACTGCCGCCGGACAAGGCGGTCGGCAAGCTCTCGGGCGGCCAGCGGGCGCAGGTCGCACTCGCGCTGGCACTGGCCAAGCGGCCGCGCCTGCTGCTGCTCGACGAACCGGTGGCGAGCCTGGATCCCCTGGCACGCCGGGAGTTCCTGCAGGCATTGATGGGCTCGGTGGCGGAGAGCGGCGCGACCGTCGTGCTCTCGTCGCATCTGCTGGCAGACCTCGAGCGCATGTGCGACTACCTCGTCGTCCTCCATTCCAGCCGGGTACAGCTCGTGGGCGACGTCGACGATCTGGTCGGGCAGCACCGGCGGCTGGTCGGCCCGCGGCACGACGACAACGTCGGGATCCCCGGCGTCGCCGAGGTGATCAAGGCCAGCCACACCGACCGGCAATCGACGCTACTGGCCAGGGTCGACGGCCCGGTTGATCCACTGTGGACAGCACACCAAGTGACACTCGAGGACCTGATTCTGGCCTACCTCGCCGATGGTGGCACCCAGGCCAGCCACGACGCGTGGGGGGTGCCGGCATGATCTGGCTGACGTGGCGGCAACATCGCAGGCAGACGCTGGTCACGCTGATCGGGCTCGGCGTGCTGGCGGCCGTGCTCATCCCGACCGGGCTCGCGATGCGCGGCGACTTCACCGGCGGCGGGCTCTCCCAGTGTCTCACCGGCGGCACCGACCAGTGCATGAATCAGCTGCGCCGGTTCAACGACAAATGGGTCAACGTCGGCAGCGCGGGCGTGCTGATGTTGTTCCTGCCGCTGCTGATCGGCCTGTTCTGGGGCGCGCCGCTCGTGGCGCGCGAGGTCGAGCACGGCACGCACCGTCTGGTGTGGACACAGGGCATCAGCCGCGGGCACTGGGCGGCGGTGAAGTTCGGTTACGCCGGCCTCGCCGCGCTCGCGTTCTCGGTGCTCTACGGACTGGGCGTCGCATGGTGGCTGGAACCGCTGAACCAGACCGGCAACCGCACCCGTTTCGACCCGTTCTTCTTCGACATGCAGGGCATCGCGCCGATCGGCTACACGATCTTCGCGCTGGCGCTGGGCATCGCGGCGGGCACGATCTTCCACCGGGTCCTGCCGTCGATGGCCGTCGCGCTTGCCGGGTTCGTGGTGGTGCGCGTGGCACTCGCGGTGCTGGTGCGACCGGGCTACGAGACCCCGGCCGAGCGCACCTTTCCCGTCATCGGTGGCGGCGCCCATGACGAAGTCACGGCGGACTGGGTGCTCGACCAGGGCATCCGCGACGCGTCCGGGAAGATGATCGCGCCGGGAGCACAGGCGATCTGCCCGCCCGGCGCGACGGGGCCGGACGGCGCGACGCCGTGCGGAGCCGATCTCGGCCTGACACGAGGTTCCTACACCTGGGAGCAGTACCAGCCCGCCGACCGGTTCTGGACTTTCCAGGCCATCGAGACCGGCATCTTCCTGGTGCTCGCCGCCGCGCTCATCGTCCTCGCCGTCCGCCGAATCCGCCGGATCGCGTGAGGTACCCCTGCCGCTCCCGGCTGTCGGGGCGGGAGCGGCAGGGGTGAGATGTACGTCGCAGCGGAGAAAACCGCCTTCCCCTTACCCTCTGGCGACGGAAAGGAGTCGTCATGGAGATCGCGAAGGTCGGCGTCGTCGGGGGCGGGCTGATGGGGTCCGGGATCGCGGAGGTATGCGTCCGGGCCGGGCTGCACGTGCTGGTCACCGAGGTGAACGAGCCGGCGCTGGCCGCGGCGAGCAAACGGATCGACGATTCGTTCGACCGCGCCGTGGCGAAGGGCAAACTGCCCGCCGACGACGCGGCGGCGGCCCGCGCGCGGCTGGCCTACACCCTGGACCTCGACGACTGCGCGGACCGGGACCTCGTCATCGAGGCCGTGGCCGAGCGGGAAGAGGTCAAGACCGACGTGTTCGCCAGGCTCGACAAGATCGTCGAGAACCCGGCCGCCATCCTGGCCTCGAACACCTCGTCCATCCCGATCATGAAACTCGCCATGGCCACCTCACGGCCCGAGCACGTGATCGGCATCCACTTCTTCAACCCTGTCCCGGTGTTGCCGCTGGTCGAGTTGATCCCGTCGCTGCTCACCTCCGACGCGACGCGCGAGGCGGCCGCGGCCTTCGCGACCGAGACGCTGGGCAAGACGGTGGTGCACGCGCGCGACCGGGCCGGTTTCGTCGTCAACGCGCTGCTCATCCCCTACCTGCTGTCCGCGATCCGGATGGTCGAGGCCGGTTTCTCCACGGCCGAGGACATCGACAACGGCATGGTGCTCGGCTGCGCGCATCCGATGGGACCGCTGCGCCTGGCCGACCTGATCGGCCTCGACACCACGCTCGCGGTCGCCCAGTCGATGTACGAGGAGTTCAAGGAGCCGCTGTACGCGCCGTCCCCGCTGCTCCTGCGCATGGTCGACGCCGGCCTGCTCGGCAAGAAGTCCGGTCGCGGCTTCTACGACTACAGCTGACTCGCGCTCGCGCTCTGCCACCCGGTTGGCGTATATTGGCACTAGGTGCCAAAATGGATCTCGACAGAGCGAGACCCACAACGAGGTGGAGAGCGAAATGGGCAACGCATGGTTCGAGACGGTCGCCGAGGCTCAGCGACGAGCCAAGAAGCGGCTGCCGAAATCGGTGTACGGCGCGCTCGTCGCCGGGTCGGAACGCGGCCTGACGGTCAGCGACAACATAGCGGCATTCGGCGAGCTGGGGTTCGCCCCGCACGTCGCCGGGCTGTCGGACAAACGCGACCTCGCCACCTCGGTCATGGGCCAGCCCATCTCGATGCCCGTGCTCATCTCCCCGACGGGTGTGCAGGCTGTGCACCCCGACGGCGAGGTCGCCGTAGCGCGCGCCGCGGCCGCCCGGGGTATCGCGATGGGCCTGAGCTCGTTCGCGAGCAAGTCCATCGAGGAGGTCGCGGCCGTCAACCCGCAGACGTTCTTCCAGATGTACTGGGTCGGCTCGCGCGACGTGCTCGTGCAGCGCATGGAGCGCGCCCGCAAGGCCGGGGCCGTCGGCCTGATCATGACGCTGGACTGGTCGTTCTCCAACGGGCGTGACTGGGGCAGCCCGGTCATCCCGGAGAAGATGGACCTCAAGACGATGGTGCGCTTCGCCCCCGAGGGCGCGCTGCACCCGAAGTGGCTGTGGCAGTACGCCAGGACGCGCACCCTGCCCGACCTGACCACGCCGAACCTGACTCCGCCCGGCGGCAGCGCGCCAACGTTCTTCGGCGCCTACGGCGAGTGGATGGGCACGCCGCTGCCCACGTGGGAGGACGTCGCGTGGCTGCGGGAGCAGTGGGGCGGGCCGTTCATGCTCAAGGGCGTGACCAGGGTCGACGACGCCAAGCGCGCGGTTGACGCGGGCGTCACCGCGATCTCGGTCTCCAACCACGGCGGCAACAACCTCGACGGGACCCCGGCCACGATCCGCGCGCTGCCCGCGGTCGCGGAAGCCGTCAACGACCAGATCGAGGTGCTGCTCGACGGCGGTGTCCGCCGCGGCAGCGACGTGGTCAAGGCGCTCGCGCTGGGCGCCCGCGCGGTCATGATCGGCCGTGCCTACCTGTGGGGCCTGGCGGCCAACGGCCAGGCCGGTGTCGAGAACGTGCTCGACATCCTGCGCGGCGGCATCGACTCCGCCGTACTCGGGCTCGGCCGGGCTTCGGTGCACGAGATCACCCGCGACGACGTGGTGGTCCCACCCGGGTTCCGGCGGGACCTCGGCGTCGCCTGACGCCGGGAACCTCGAACGAAAATTGGAGATGACAGTCATGTCAGGACGTGTCGAAGGCAAGGTTGCCTTCATCACGGGAGCGGCGCGTGGCCAGGGCAGAGCCCACGCCGTCCGGCTGGCGCAGGAAGGTGCCGACATCATCGCCGTCGACATCTGCGCGCCGATCCCGAACGTCGCGTATCCGGCCGCGACCGAGGACGATCTCGCCGAGACCGTCCGGCAGGTCAAGGCGCTAGGGCGCCGCATCGTGTCGCGCGTCGTGGACACCCGCGATCTCGACGCGCTCAAGGCGGCCGCGGACGAGGGTGCCGCCGAGCTCGGCAAGATCGACGTGGTCGTGGCGAACGCCGGTATCTGCATCACGGCGCCGTGGCACGAGGTGACACCCGAGATCTTCCGGGACACCGTCGACATCAACCTGATCGGCACCTGGAACACCGTCATCGCCACCGCGCCACATGTGGTGCGCGCGGGTGGCGGGTCGATCATCCTGACCAGCTCGGCCGCCGGGCTCAAGGGGTTGCCGTTCCTGACGCCGTACGTGGCCAGCAAGCATGGCGTCACGGGCCTCGCCCGCGCGTTCGCGCACGAGCTGGCCAAGGACAACGTGCGGGTCAACAGCTTGCACCCGACCGGGGTGAACACTCCGATGGGGACAGTCGGGAGCGACGGCGGAGTGAGCCCGATCGAAGCCGCGATCGCGGACAATCCGACTGTCGGCGCCATGTACACCAACAGCCTGCCGATCGAGGTGACCGAACCGGAGGACCAGGCGAACGCGGTGCTCTTCCTGGCCTCGGACGAGTCCCGGTACGTCACGGCGCTGGCCATGACGGTGGACGCGGGCAACACGCAGTACTGATTCCGCGGGAACCGGCGCGCCGCGGCAGGCTCTCCTGCCGCGGCGTCGTTGTGGCGGCCGGATCCGGCCTGTCACAGAAACCGACCGACCGGTACCCTCCGTCGGGGGATGGATCACCCGCCGGAAGGGGCAGCATGGCGAAGCAGGATCGCTCCGGGCTCACACGGCAGGCCATCATCGAGGGCGCCGCACGGGTGTTCGAGAAGAAGGGCTACGACGGGACGAGCCTGGCCGACGTGATCGCCGAGGCCCACGTGACGAAGGGCGCGTTGTACTTCCACTTCGAGTCCAAGCGGGACCTCGCCAACGCGGTGATCACCTTGCAGCACGGCCGGTCGATCACGCCCGCCCAGGACCACCTCGGCACCGACGCGCGCGGCCTGGAAGCGGTCATCCACCTCTCCCAGCACATGGCCCGCCAACTCGTGGACGACCCCATCGTGCGGGCCGGTTCGCGGCTGACGCTGGAGACCGGCACGTTCGA
>DASZUO010000218.1:0-7768 GCA_035547575.1 Amycolatopsis sp.
AAGGCCACCTACGGCGCCCGGGCTAGGCCTCGTTGGGGCCGTGGGCGTACTTGACGCGCAGCGCGGCTTCGGTGTCCGTCTCCGCGGCCTCGCGCTCTTCCTCCAGGACCTTCACGCGCCGGTCGGACCGGCGCACGGCCCACACCACGACGAGCAGCGCCAGCGCGTACAACGGCCAGCCCATGGCGATCTTGGCGAACGCGAGCCAGCCCGTGTAGTCCTCGTTGTACAACCAGCGCTGGACGACGAACCGGGCGCCGAACACGGCCGCGAGGGTGAGCGTGGCGACGTCGTAGCCGAACCGGGACGGCCTGTCCCTGCGCCACGCGGTGCCGGCGCCGTTGATGTAGTTCCAGATCACGCCGGCCAGCGGCCAGCGCACCACCACCGAGATCAGGAAGATGCCGCCGTAGACCAGGCTCGCCCAGATCCCGAACAGGAAGAAGCCCTTGGCCGAGCCGGTGCGGTAGGCGATGAACGCCGCGATCGCGACGCCGAAGAACCCCGAGATGGCCGGCTGCAGCGGCTCCTTGCGGACCAGCCGCAGCACCGCGATGACCACCGCGCTGCCCAGCGAGCCCCAGATGGCGGCCTGCAACCCGGCGAACGCGTTGATCAGGACGAACACGATCACCGGGACCGACGAGTAGATCAGTCCGGAGATCCCGCCCATCTGTTCCAGGGCGGTGGGTTCCGGCTTGTCCTTCTGCTTCTCGTCGGTGCCGGCGGGTTCAGTCACAGTGTGGTTACCAACTCATGAGGTCGTCTGTAGCTCGTAGAACGGGTTGTACAGCACCTTCTGGCCGTCGCGCTCGGCCATCCGGCCGCGCACCTTGATCGTTCTCCCGGGCTCGATACCCGGGATCCGGCGCCGTCCGAGCCAGACTAGCGTCACGCCTTCGGTTCCGTCGAACAACTCAGCCTGTAGTGTCGCGGCCTCGTTCGTGGGACACAGCTCGACACTGCGAAGTCTCCCCAGAACGGTCACTTCCTCGCCCGAACGGCAGTCGCACGCACGCTGCGCCCCGACTGCCACGGATTTTTCGGATAGGTCGTCGGCATCCAGCTCTTCGACGTCGCTGGTCAGCTTTTTCACCAACCGGCTGAAGTAGCCGCCGTCTTTGGCGGACATAGGTGCTCCTGTACTCCGGGGCCCCCGACTTATATGGCCCGTACATGGTCAAGGCTAGCTCGTTCCAGGCAAGGGAAACCGCTTTGCGGCAAGATCGCAACGTGACCTCCGCGATGGCCGGGCCCCTGGCTGTGCTGCTGCCCGGAACGGGCTCCGACGAGGTGTTCGTCCGCTCCGTTTTCGCTGGTCCGCTGGCTGCCGTGGACGTCGAACTGGTCGCTCCGGCGCCGCCGCCCGGGGGCGCGCAGGCAGTGGGATTCCTCACCCTGATCGATTCCGTCGCGCAGGGTCAGGACCGGCCACTGCTCGCAGGCGGAATCTCCTTCGGCGCGCATCTCGCGGCCGAGTGGGCGGTGCGCCATCCGGGCCGCTGCGCGGGCCTCCTGCTGGCGCTGCCCGCGTGGCACGGCGACCCCGGTGCGGCTCCGGCGGCGCAGGCCGCGACGGCGTCCGCGGACCTGGTCGAGCGTGCGGGTGTGGAGGCGGCGTTGCGGCTGTCCGTGACCGGGGTGCAGCCGTGGCTCGCCGACGAACTGGCACGCGCCTGGCGCCGGCACGGGACCGGGCTGGCGGCCGGTCTCCGTGTCGCGGCCGGCTGTCGCGCGCCGACACTGGAGGCGTTGGGAAAACTGGACATTCCGGTCGGAATCGCGGCCTGTGTGGACGATCCGGTGCACCCCGCGGAGGTGGCGCACGCGTGGGCGGGCGCGCTGCCTCGCGCCGCCGTCCGCGAGACCAGCCTGACCGCGGTGGGCGAGGACCGCGAGTCGCTCGGGCGCGCGGCCGTCGAGGCGTGGCTCAGCGTGCGATAGCACCCTGCTCGAGCGGGCTCGGGGCATAGTCGGGCACCGCGTCGCCGACCTCGATCGTGAAGGAAGCCGGCACTTGCCCGGTCAGGCCTGCTGGCCCTGCTGCTGGGCGATGTGCTCGGCGACGGCGTCGGGCAGCGTGATCGGCAACGGGGTACGCACCGGCATCGGCGAGTCCCCGCGCACCACGATGGTGTTGCGCACGATCTCGGTGAGCACGCCGGGCGCTCGCGCGGCCTCCGACTGCGGACCGGCGATCACGCCCCGCAGCATCCAGCGCGGTCCGTCGACGCCGATGAACCGCAGCGCGACGTCACCGATCAGGGCCGACAGCTCGAACCCCCACTCGCCCTCACCGGGCGACACCTTCGCGCCGTCGGCACGCAACTGCTCGGTCAGCTCCTCGCCGACCTCCCGCCACAGCCCACCCGAACGCGGGGCGGCGTAGGCGCTCACCGTGACCTGGCCCTGCGGCGTGACGACGTGCACGGCGCGCACGCCACCCGCGGAGGGGTCCATCTCGACCTGGACCTGCGAGCCGTCCGGTACCGGCACCCGTACCGAGCCGAGGTCGATGCGCGCCACCTCGTCCATGGGCGCGTCGGCGAGGTCGAACGGCCCGTCCGTGACGATCAGGCCCGGCTCGGCGAAGTCGTCCTCGATCTCGTCGATCTCTTCCGGCTCCGGTGCGGCGTGCCGTCCCCGCTGCTGCGGCTCGGGCGCCGGCCGCCGCTTGCGTCCGAAGATGCCCACTAGCTTTTCGCTCCTTCTCCACCAACGCTGCCCAGCGTCGCATGTCCGCCGGTCGATCCGTAACCGCCCGCCCCGCGCTCGGACGCGTCCAGCTCGGCCACCTCCACGAACTCGGCGGTCTCGACGCGCTGCACGACCAACTGCGCGATGCGGTCGCCCCGGCTCAGCGTGATCGGCTCGCGCGGGTCGTGGTTGATGAGGCACACCCGGATCTCGCCGCGGTAGCCCGCGTCGATGGTGCCCGGCGTGTTCACCACCGACAGCCCCGCCCGCGCGGCCAGTCCCGAGCGCGGATGCACGAAACCGGCGTAGCCGACGGGCAGCGCGATCGCGATCCCGGTCCCCACGACCGCCCGCTCACCGGGCGGGATCACGACGTCCGTGGTGGTCACGAGGTCGGCGCCCGCGTCGCCGGGCCGCGCGTAGGCGGGAAGCGGCACATCCGGATCGAGCCGGGTCAGCAGGACCTGCACAGTGGACACGGGCGGCGAGACTACCCTGGAGCCGTGGGTGAGAACGCAACGACGGCCGACGTGCCGGTCAAGGCCGCCGCCGTACGGCATTCCGAGCGGCTGTACGTGGCGTGGTGGGGCTGGCCGCTGCCGATGGTCGCGGCCGGGTTGATCGCGGCCGAGATCCACATGGGCTACCCCGGCGTGCGGGCGTGGCTGCCCTATCTGATCCTGCTGCCGCTGATGGCAGCCTGGCTGCTGATGATGAGCCGCATGAGGATCGCCGTCACCGACGACGAACTGCTGGTGGGCAAGGCCCGCCTGCCCCGCACGTTCGTCGGCGAGGTCGAGGTCGTCGCCAAGGAGCACAAGCGCAAGGCGCTGGGCCCCGAACTCGATCCCGCGGCGTTCGTCGTTCATCGTGGCTGGGTCGGCCCGCTGGTGCGCGTGCACCTCACGGACCCGCAAGACCCCACGCCGTACTGGATTTTCAGCACGCGCAAGCCGGAGGCACTGGCCGGGCTACTGCGCCGGCACAGTAGCCCGGCCGGCTCCTGACTCACGCACAGTCTCGGCAGATCATCCGGCCGTTGCTCTCCTCGGCCAGCCGGCTGCGGTGGTGCACGAGGAAACACACCGAGCAGGTGAACTCGTCAGCCTGCTTGGGCACCACCTTGACCGTCAGATCCTCACCGGAGAGCCCGGACAGGTCCGCGCCGGGGAGCTCGAAGTTCTCCGCGGTCGCGTCCTCGTCCACGTCCACCACGCCGGACTGGTTCTCGTTGCGCCTGGCCTTCAGCTCCTCCAACGAGTCTTCGGCCAGCTCGTCGGCTTCGCTGCGGCGCGGAGCGTCGTAGTCGGTCGCCATTGTCCCTCACCCCTGCGATCAGCATCGATATGTGTCTGAAGGGCCCGCGATTGCGCTTTCGCTGACTCTTCGTGCCGCTGGACAACGTTCCAGCGCCCCTGTTTGTGCCCGGCGCCGTAGTGAGTCAGGTCTCTTCTTGCTTGTCCCTTTCAGGACCCCTGATCCACGGGCGGAGCCCGCAGAGGGTAGCTCACGGATTACCCGAGGCCGCAACGTGTTAGGCGAAGGCAGCAATACGTCACCCGGCGGGGGGAACGCGGAGGGGCGAACCCGCCGGTCATCGCGGCGCGCAGCCGATCGCGCGGTGGGTGGTTCGCCGACCCGCTGTAACGCTTAGGCTGCTCAGAAGCGAAGGTCGGGGTAGCGGAGACTGTCGGGGGATCCGGGAAGGGAACGGGCAGGTGGCGTCGGGGATCGGTTTCGGCAACCGCAGAAGACGGGGCTACCGCAGACGCCGCCCGGTGCCGGCGCTCATCTTCATCGGGGTACTGGGGCTTGTCGCGATGGTCATCTGGGTGCGTGCCATCACCAGCCACGCGGACATCGACGACGTGCTCCGCTGCGATCCACCGCCCACCCCGGTGCAGGGCATGACGTACACGGCGCTCACGCACGGCGCGCTCGACGACACCGCACCGCTCCCGCCGGACAAGGTCGCCGTGAAGGTGCTCAACGCGAGCCAGCAGCGCGGCCAGGCGGCCATCACCACGGAAAGCCTGCGCGAACTGGGCTTCACGCAGATCGCGCCGCCGGAGAACGATCCCTCCTACCCCGCGGGGCAGGAAGCCAAGTGCCGCGGCCAGATCCGTTTCGGCGACAACGGGGTGTCGGCCGCCCGCACGCTCAGCATCGTGCTGCCCTGCGTCGAACTGGTGAAGGACACCCGCGCGGACGCCTCCGTCGACCTGTCGATCGGCAGCGGCTTCGGCGACGTCCGGCCGACCGCGCAGGCCCAGCAGGTGCTCCGGCAGCTACAGGCCTGGTCGGCGCAGCATCCCGCCGGCGGCAACGAGCAGTCCGCCTCCGGCGCGCCCGTCATCGACCCGGCGCTGATCTCCGCCGCGCGCACCATGTCCTGCTGACGCTCAGACCTCCTTGATGCCGGCCGCGACGAGCGTCGCGCGCAGCTCCTCGGCGATGGCGGGCGCGGCGACGAGCGTCGCGTCCTGACCGAGGTCCGGGTCCTCCCCCGGCAGGTGCACCACGGCACCGGCCTCGGCCGCCAGCAGCGCGCCCGCGGCCCAGTCCCAGCGGTGCAGGCCGTGCTCGACGTACCCGTCGCACCAGCCGGCCGCGACCGCGCACAGGTCCAGCGACGCCGCGCCCGGCCGCCGGATGTCGCGCACCCGCGGCAGCAGCGCGGCGATGACGCGGGCCTGCCGTTCGCGGCGCTGCGACTGGTAGGCGAAGCCGGTGGCGATCAGCGCGAGGTCCAACCGCGCGGGCGCGGAAACCCGGAGCGGCCGCCCGTCCAGCCAGGCGCCCTCGCCCCGCACGGCCGTCCAGCAGCGCCCGCCGACGGGCTCCACGACCGCGCCGGCGACCGAGACGCCATCGACCTGCGCCCCCACCGAGACGGCGAAGACCGGAGAGCCGTACAAGAAGTTGACGGTGCCGTCGATCGGGTCGACGACCCACGTGACACCCGCGCCCGCGGCGCCGCCTTCCTCCTCGCCGAGCACCTCGTCACCGGGCCGTAGCTCGGCCAGGCGCCGGCGGATCAGCTGCTCGGAGGCACGGTCCACCGCGGTCACGACGTCCGTGTCCGTCGTCTTGGTGTCGACGTGCACGCTTTCGCCTGCGAGCATCGACGAACGCGCGTCACGCACGAGGTCGGCGGCCTCACGCGCCACCAGCACGGCGGTATCTTTCAAAGCAGACTCGAACACTCCCACCTCACCATGTGACCACATCCGGCTAAAGTCCCGTGGACGGACTTCTGAATCGAGAAGGAAGGGAACACGCCAATGACGGCGACCCGCGGTTTCGGCATCGACATCGGCGGCAGCGGTATCAAGGGCGCCCTTGTCGACCTGGAAAAGGGCGCGCTCATTGGCGACCGCCTGCGGATCGACACGCCCAGCCCCTCGACGCCCGACGCCGTCGCCGACGTCGTGGCCGAGATCGTGCACCACTTCGGCTGGGAGGGCCCGGTCGGCATCACGCTGCCCGCCGTCGTCAAGAAGGGCGTCGCGCAGACGGCGGCGAACATCGATCCCGGCTGGATCGGGACCGACGCGGACGCGTTGTTCGCCAAGCGCATCGGCCGCCCGGTCGACGACATCGCCATGCTCAACGACGCCGACGCCGCGGGCATGGCCGAGATCCGCTACGGCGACCCGGCCGCGCGGCACGGTGTGACCACACTGCTGACCTTCGGCACCGGCATCGGCAGCGCCGTGTTCCAGGACGGCAAGCTCGTGCCGAACACCGAATTCGGGCACGTCGAGGTCGACGGGCACGACGCGGAGAAGAAGGCCGCGGCCTCGGCCAAGGACAACGAGGGCCTGAGCTATCACCACTGGGCCAAGCGGGTAGACCGTTACCTTTCCGTGCTCGAGAATCTGATCTGGCCGGATTTGTTCATCGTGGGCGGCGGGGTCAGCAAAAAGGCCGAGAAGTGGGTGCCGCTGCTGGACATCAGGACAAAGATCGTCGTGGCGTCACTGCAGAACAACGCGGGCATCGTGGGTGCCGCCGCGGCCGCCGTCGAGGGCATCGAGCACTGACCGCGGGGCTCGACACCACCGGATACACGATGATCGCCTGCAACGCTTAGGCGTATCGTCGTTACAATGGAACACGGCTCACGGTCGCGGACAGCAAAACCCGCAGGCCGGGGGACGTTCCCCGAATCTGAGGCAGCCGGCACCCACCAGTCCGGCTCGCCGTGATCGACCGCTGCGAAAGGGCGTACGTGGCAGCCGCAAAAACCGCTACCCGAAGCGGCACGAAGACAACGAACGCCGACCAGGCTTCGCCGGCCGGCGCGAGCGCGGAACCCGACGCTGGTGCTGAGGCCGTCGCCAACGGGCGAAACGGCACCATCGCCAAGAAGACCACCCGGAAGGGCCCGGCGACCAAGAAGGGTCCCGCGAAGACCCGTAAGGCCGCCACCAAGGGCGAGGACTCCGGCGAGCCCGACGGTCCGGGCGATGCCGAGGAGATCGAGGACGTCGATCTCGAAGCCGACCTCGCCGACCTCGAGGAGGTGGAGGTCGACGTCGTCGACGCCACCGTCACCGAGGAGCCGGACGAGCCCGAGGAGGACGCGGAGCGGGCTCCTCGGGCCGAGCGCGGCGCCAAGGGCGCCAGCGGCGCCAAGTCCTCCAACGACCCGGACTTCGTGTGGGACGAGGAGGAGTCCGAGGCGCTGCGGCAGGCCCGCAAGGACGCCGAGCTCACCGCCTCCGCCGACTCGGTCCGCGCCTACCTCAAGCAGATCGGCAAGGTCGCGCTGCTCAACGCCGAGGAGGAGGTGGAGCTGGCCAAGCGCATCGAGGCCGGGCTCTACGCCGCCGAGCGCGTGCGCGTCGCCGAGGAGGAGGGCGAGAAGCTCGCCACCCAGATGCGCCGCGATCTCAAGTGGATCGTGCGCGACGGTGAGCGCGCGAAGAACCACCTGCTGGAGGCCAACCTCCGGCTGGTCGTCTCGCTCGCCAAGCGCTACACCGGCCGCGGCATGGCGTTCCTGGACCTGATCCAGGAGGGCAACCTCGGCCTGATCCGTGCGGTCGAGAAGTTCGACTACACC
>DASZUO010000219.1:0-20306 GCA_035547575.1 Amycolatopsis sp.
TGACGCCGGTGATCGTGCGACCGGTCATCAGCAGCTCAAGCATGTCCACCTGGATCTCGGTGCCCGCCTGCCCGAAGCCGAGGACGGCGCAGGTGCCCTTGGGCGCCAGCGCACCGACCGCCTGGCGGACGGCGGAGGTCACCGCGGTGGTGTCGACCGTGAAGTCGGCCCCGCGACCGGTGATCTTGTGAATCTCCTCGACGGGGTCCACGTCGGCGGCGTTGATCGTGTGCGTGGCGCCCAGTTCCTGGGCCAGCGCGAGCCGGTCCGGCACCAGGTCCACGGCGATCACCTTCGTGCAGCCGGCGGCCTTGGCGGCCATCGCGGCCGCCATGCCGACCGCGCCGGCGCCGAACACGGCCAGGCTCGACCCGGCCTCGGGGCGAAGCCGGTTCAACACCGTGCCCGCGCCGGTCTGCAGACCGCAGCCCAGTGGGCCGACGAGCGTCAGGTCGGTCTCGGGGTCCAGCTTGACGACGTTGCTCTCGACGGCGATCGAGTGGGTCGCGAAGGAGGACTGGCTGAAGAAGAAGCCGTGCAGGTCGCCCTCGCCGTGCACCGCGTTGGTGCCGTCGGGACGGGAGCCCGCGACGTTGCTGAGGACGAACTGCTCGCAGTAGGCGGGGTCGCCCTGCCGGCACATGCGGCAGTTGCGGCAGAAGGCGAAGGTCAGCACGACCTTGTCGCCCGGCGCGACCTTCGTGACGCCCGGTCCCACCGCCTCGACGACGCCGGCGCCCTCGTGTCCGAGGACGAGCGGCAGCGGCACGGGCAGCCACTGGTTGCGGACGCCGATGTCGGTGTGGCACACGCCGGAGGCGTGGATCTTGACCAGAACCTCGCCCGCGCGGGGCGCGTCCAGTTCCACGTCCTCGATCCGGAACGGTTGACCGGCTTCGCGGACGACCGCGGCCTTGATCTGCATTGGGGTTTCTCCTTCAGGCAGGCAGGTAGATGGACTTGAGCTGCAGGTAGCCGGCCAGCGCCTCGGGGCCGAACTCGCGGCCGATGCCGCTGCCCTTCACGCCACCGAACGGGGCGTTGAGGTCGATCACGTAGCCGTTGACGCCGATCGTGCCGGTCTTCACGCGCCGGGCCAGGTCGGTGGCGCGGGCCGAGTCGGCCGACCAGACGGTGCCCCCGAGGCCGTACTCGGAGTCGTTGGCGATGCGGACCGCGTCCTCGTCCTGGTCGTAGGGAATGACCGACAGCACCGGGCCGAAGATCTCCTGCTGCGCGATCGTGGAAGCGTTGTCCACGTCGGCGAACAGGGTCGGCTCGACGAACCAGCCTCGGTCGAACCCGGCCGGGCGGCCGCCGCCGAGCACCACCCGCGCGCCCTCGCCCCGGCCCTTCGCGATGTAGCCCTCAACGCGGTCCCGGTGTTCCGCGGACGCCAGCGGACCGACCTGAGTGGACGGTTCCAGCGGGTCGCCGACCTGGAGCCCGCCGAGCCAGCCGCCGATCGCGTCGACCACCTCGTCGTACCGGCTGCGCGGCGCGAGGATGCGGGTGCACGCCATGCAGGTCTGGCCGTTGTTGGCCAGCGAGGCGAAATACAGGCCCTCGGTCACCTTGTCCAGATCGGCGTCGTCCAGGATGACCGCGGCGGACTTTCCGCCCAGCTCAAGGGAAACCGGGCGCATCAGGCGCCCGCACCGCTCGCCGATCAGCCGGCCGGCGGCGGTCGACCCGGTGAAGGCGATCTTGTCGACACTCGGGTGCGACACCAGGTAGGCGCCGAGTTCGCGGCCACCGGGCACCCAGTTCAGCACACCCGCGGGAACCCCGGCCTCCTCGGCGGCCTCGGCGAGGATGAAGCTGTCGAGCACGGTGCCGGGCGACGGCTTCAGCACCACGGTGCAGCCCGCGGCCAGCGCGGGCGCGATCTTGGTGACCGCCAGTACGACGGGGTAGTTCCAGGGCACGATCGCGCCGACCACGCCGATGGGACTGCGCCGCACGAGTGTGTCGAAGCCCAGCGGCGACGGACGGCGCTCCTCGAACTCGGTCGAGGTGGCCAGGGCCGCGTAGTACCGCAGCAAGGCGACGGCGTAGCCGCCTTCGAACTGCTCGCTCAGGCTGAGCGGCATCCCGTTCTGCTGGCTCACGGTCCTGGTCACCTGGTCGGCGCGCTTCTCCAGCGCGTCGGCGAAACGGTTCAGGACCGCCGCGCGCTCGCCGGGTTCGGCGCTCCCCCACGCCGACCCGTCGAACGCCTGGCAGGCGGCGAGGACCGCACGGTCGACGTCCTCCTCGCTCGCCTCCGGGACGCTTCCCAGCGACTCCTCGGTGGTCGCGTTGACGACATCGATGCGGCGGTCGGTGGCGGGTGCGACCCAGCCGCCGTCGATGAACAAGCTGTCATACGCAACTGACATGTTCAGCTCCTTTGCTGTTCCCCTCGGTGAAACGCGTGCCCCGCAAGGTGACGCCGCTCACCGAAAAAGCTATGGCGATCCGGCTGGTCCGAACAACACGTAGAAATACGGGGTTTTCCGCCACGGGGACTCCGGCGGAAGACAGGTACTTCTCACCGGAAAACACGACCGGCCGGCACACGAGTGGTCGTGTGCCGGCCGGTCGCGCGGGTGTTCTGTTATCCGGCGTCGGTGGAGTGACCTGGGAAAACCGGCCGCGCGGGGTCGATGAAATGGGCCGCGTTGTTGACCGCGGTCGCCGCCTCGCCGAAGCCGACGGCGATGAGCCGTACCTTGCCGTGGTGGTCGTTGATGTCGCCGGCCGCGAAGATGCCGGGCACGTTCGTGGCCATCGACGAGTCGACCGGGATGTGCCGCCGGTTCGCCACGTCCACACCCCACTGCAGCAGCGGGCCGAGGTTCGCGGTGAACCCGAGCGCGGCGATGATCTTCTGGCACGGCACGGCGCGCACCTCGTCCCCGCGCGTGATCTCGACCGACTCCACCGAGTCCGTTCCGGCCACTTTGGACACCTGCGCGTCGGTGACGATCCGCACCGGGCTCGCCCGCACCGCCGCCACCGTGGTGGGGTGGGCGCGGAAGGTGCTGCGGCGGTGGACCAGCGTGACCGATCTCGCGAGCGGGTGCAGCGCCTGTGCCCAGTCGAACGCGGAGTCGCCGCCCCCGACGATGACCACGTCGGAGCCGGCGTAGTCGTCGAGTCTGCGCACGAAGTACGCGATCCCGTCCCCGTCGAACTCGTCCGCCGCCGGCAACGGGCGCGGCGTGAACGTGCCTATCCCGCCCGTGATGACGACGGCCTTCGCGGTCAGCCGCGTGCCCAGATGCGTCGTCACCGTGAACCCGGGTTCGAGCTTCTCCGCGCGGTGCCCGAGCAGGTACCGCGGTGCGTATGGCGCGGCCTGCTCGAGCAGCCGGTCCACCAGCTCCCGCCCGCGCACGGCCGGGAACCCGGCCACGTCGTAGATCTGCTTCTCCGGGTACATCGCGTTGATCTGCCCGCCGGGTTCGGGCAGCGAGTCCAGCACCGCGACGGACATCCCGCGGAAGCCGGCGTAGTACGTGGCGAACAGGCCGGTCGGCCCGGCCCCGACGATCAGCAGGTCGACATCGTGCGCCATCAGGTCACCTCGTATCCGGCGACCAGCTCGGTGTCGACGCCGAGCGGGCCGACGAGCGCAGCGCCACCCGGTGCGCCCAGCGGCTCGTCCCGGCCGGGCAGGGGCAGATCGAAGAAGTTCGCGTTGTCGTCGACGAACGCCGCCTTGTCCACGGGCACCTTGTGATCCGACGTGATCGCCGTGACCGGACAGGCCGGCTCGCAGGCACCGCAGTCGATGCACTCCGCGGGGTGGATGTACAGCTTGCGCGCGCCTTCGTAGATGCAGTCGACCGGGCATTCGTCCATACAGGACCGGTCCATCATGTCGATGCAGGCATCCGTGATGACATACGGCACGGGGGGCTCCTCTCTCGGCAGCCGGATGATGATTTTCCCCCATTTGACATTGGACATACTTGTACCCCAAGTATCCCAAGGCGTAAAATTTAAGCACCTTCGGCCGTGAGGAGCAATGGAGCATGCCACCCATCAGCAACCGGTACACCGATCTCGTCGGTATCGAGCATCCGATCGTGCAGGAGGGGCTCGGCCCGTTCAAGACGCCGAAACTGGCGGCTGCGGTCTCGAACGCGGGCGGCCTCGGCACCGTGAGCATGCCCGGCTTTCCCGACGACCTCGCCGAGGGCGCCCGCACTTTTCGTGACCACATCGAGGAATGCGCCTCGCTCACCGACCGCCCGTTCGCGGTCAACATCCCGGTCGGCGTCGGCGCCGACGGCAACGTCCTGCCGTTCACCGACGCCTACGTCGACGCGGTCTTCGCCGCGCGGCTCGCCGACAGTGAGGTCGCCCGGCGCCTCACGGTGCTGACCACCTCGGCCGGCTTCCCCGGTGCGTACGTGCAACGGATCAAGGACGCCGGCATGATCCACCAGCACAAGGTGGGCAGCACGCGCCAGGCGATCAAGGCGCAGGAGGCCGGCGTCGACGTGATCATCGCGGCGGGCTTCGAGATGGGCGGGCACGCACCCGCCAAGGCGGTGCACACGTTCGTGCTGATCCCCAGCGTCACCGAGGCGGTCGACGTGCCGGTGCTGCTCACCGGCGGGGCCAGGGACGGCCGGACCCTGGCCGCGGCGTTGTGTCTCGGGGCGGAAGGCGTCGCGATGGGCACCCGGTTCGTGGCGTCGGCGGAGAACTCGGACTGGCACCCGGCGTACCGGCGGGCGATCCTCGACTCCGTCGAAGGCGATGACGTCGCCTTCGACGGCGTGTACGGACCGTGCCGTGGGCTGCGCAACGCCGCGTCCGCGAAGCTGACCGAAACCCACGGCGATCCCGTCGAGATGACCCGGTGGAAGATCGCGTCGATGCAGCGCGCGCAGACCGACGGTGACGTCGAGAACGGCCTGGTGCTCGCCGGCCAGGTGTCCGGCGCGATCTCGAGCCTGATCTCGGTGCGCGACTTCGTGCCCGAAATGGCCCGCGATGCCGCGCGCATCCTGAGCGAGAAGGCGGCCACGCTGACGATCGAGGCGGCCGTGTGACCGCTGCCGGCACGAGATCAGCGAGCCGTGGCATGGCCCTGTCCGGTCCGGACGCCCGGACCAGTCATGATGGCTGGGTGAACCACAGCGAGCCTCCCCTGCCGCCGGCCAGCGCGCGATCCCTGCTGGTCACCGTGATCGGCGAGTTCTGCTTCCCGCACGACGATGCCGTCTGGACGAGCGCGCTCATCCGCGTACTCGGCGGCCTCGGCGTGGAGAGTCACGCCGCGCGGCAGGCGATCACGCGGTCCGCCGAGGCCGGGTGGCTCACCAGCGAACGGCGGGGCCGCGCCGTTCGGTGGCGGCTGACGGACGAGGGCCGGGCCGTCGTCGAGGACGGTCTCAAGCACACCGAGGACTACCTGCGGCGGCCGCCCCGATGGGACGGCCGGTGGCTGATCCTGCTCGTCTCGATCCCCCAGCAGGAGCGCACCACACGCAAGCGGCTGTACGGCGCACTGAGCTGGCTGCGCATGGGCAACCCGACCCCGGGTCTGTGGGTGACTCCGCACATCGACGCCATCGACGAGTTGCGGGCCCTCATCGCACGCTTCGGTCTCACGAAGTCGGCGATCGGGTTCGTCGGCAGCACCCAGGACGTGGGGCTGTCCGACGAGCAGATCGTCGAGCAGGCCTGGGACCTCGCCGACCTCACGGACCGGTACCGCCGGTTCCTCGCACAGTTCTCCCGGCGCACGCCCGCGGCGGGCGACGACGTGCTGTTCAGCTACGTCGAACTGCGCAACCTGCTGCAGCGCTTCATGCGGCTGGACCCCCAACTGCCGGAGGAGCTGCTGCCCGGCTGGGTCGGCCGCGAGGCGGCGGAGGTGTTCCGCAGGGCGGAGCGGCAATGGGTGGGCGGCGCGTGGGCCCGCTGGCGCGAGCTCACCGCCGAGTCCGCACCGGCCAACCACAGCTGACTCAGATCTTAGACATCTTCAGCCACTCAGTGTTGCAGTATGTCTAATGACAGCATACGATGGCGTTTGGCCAGTCCAATCCCATCTCTTGTCGGCACCCCCAAGGAGGCGAGTGCCCGTGTCAGACCAGCTCGCGAGCGCGCTGGCGAAGCTCACCGCCGTCGCTGACGATCCCGACGCCTACGTCCGGGACTGGACGCGACGCACGGCCGGCAAGGCGATAGGTGCCTTTCCGATGAACTTCCCGGCCGAGATCGCGCACGCCGCCGGCGCACTGCCGGTGATCATCCAGGAAAATCGCGAACCCGACACCAGCGGACGCACCCTGCTGGCCGAGTTCTACTGCGGCTACACCCGCAACCTCGCCGACCAGGCGACCAAGGGCCGGTTCGACCTCTACGACGGCATCTTCTTCGCCGACCACTGCATCCAGCTGCTCGGTGCGGTCGACGTGCTCCGTTTCTCCGCGCCGGGCACGCCGATGTACTTCGGGCAGCTCGAGACGTCGCTCGCCGACGCATGGGCCCCCGGCGCGATCCGGGACAAGCTCGGGAAGTTCATCGAGGAGATCGGCACCTTCATGGGTACGTCGATCACCCCCACGGCACTCGGTGAGAGCATCCGCCTGTTCAACGAGAACCGCCGCATGCTGCGGTCGCTCTACGAGGCACGCAAGGCGGGCAACGCACGCTTCACCTCGGCCGAGATGCAGGTGCTCGTGAAGTCCAGCATGGTCATGGACAAGGTGGAACACAACGAGCTGCTGCGGCAGATCCTGGCCGAGGTCGCGCAGGTGCCGCGCGACGACCGGGTCCGGCTGCACCTGTCGGGCCACTTCTGCCACGCGCCCAAGCCGGAGCTGCTCGCCGCGATCGAGGAATGCGGCGCGCTGGTCGTCAACGACGACCTCTACACCGGCGGCCGCTTCATCTCCACCGACGTGGCCGAGCACGGTGACCCGATCGAGGCCATCGGCGAGTGGTACTTGGCCCGCGACGCGAACTTCCCGTGCCCCACGCGTGTCAAGCATGCGACCGACTGGGAAGACCGGCTCGTCGACGAAGTCGAGTCGAGTGGGGCGCAGGGCGTGATCGTGCTGATGGTCAAGTTCTGCGAACCGCACATGTTCTACTACCCGGAGCTGCGCAAACGGATGATCGAGCGCGACATCCCGCACCTGCTCGTCGAGACCGAGCACGAAGGCGTGCCGCTCGAATCGTTGCGCACCCGCGTCGAAGCGCTACTGGAACGCATCCGCACCAACGAACTCGTCGCCGGAGGCAGGAAGTGACCACAGTGGACACCGCCGTACTGGACAAGTCGAATCGCCTGAGCGCCACCAAGCTCGGCAGCAAGATGGTCTCCGACTACTGGGAGAACGTCTTCACCGCACGCGAGCGCGGCGAGAAGGTGGTCTGGTACAACGGATCGGCCGTGAACCCGTTCTTCCAGGCAGCCGGTCTTGTGTGGTGCCACGGCGAGGCGTTCTCCGCCCGCCTGGCCGCCCAGCGTCTCGAGCAGCCCGCGCAGCTGGCCGCCCAGGAGTACGGCTACGTCGGTGAGCTGTGCTCCTACGCCCGCACCCACCTCGGATGCGCGGTGCTGACCCAGAACGCCGCCGAACACGCGAACGGTACCGGTATCGTCGGCCTGCCCGAGCAGGCGGAGCTGGCCAGCCGGCTGCCCGCCCCCGACTTCTTCGTCAACGCCTATGCCGGCTGCAGCACCGGCCAGCAGTGGGACGACATCTCCTTCCGCGTGTTCGGAAAGAAGGTCCCGATCTTCAACGTCTCGCTGCCCTTCCTGTGGGGCAACAAGCCCGACGGCGGCTACCTCGTGGGCGAGGAGTGGGAGCAGGCCTCCGACTACGTGTCCGGCCAGCTGCACGAGCTCGTCGCGTTCCTCGAGTCGATGACCGGGCGGCCGTTCGACTGGGACGCGCTGCGGCAGAACATGGCCTACCTCAAGCAAGCCTCGCAGTACCGGCGCGAGGCGATGGCGCTGTGCGCGCACGCACCGACACCCGCCACGTTCTGGGACTGGGTCGCCAGTATCGCCCACATCAACTTCCTGCCCGCGAGCCAGGAGCTCGTGGACTACTTCGCCACGATCAAGGCCGAGATCGAGCAGCGCGTCGCCCAGGGAACCCCCGCACTCCGCGACGAGCGCTACCGGGTGTACTTCGACGGGATCATGAACTGGAACAAGCTCGGCTTCCTCGCCCGCAAGTTCGCCGATCATGACGTGGCCGTGATCGCCGGCCGCTACACCCACCAGGCGTTCTGGCAGGAGCCGCACCTCATCGACCCGGAGAACCCGATCAGGGGCATGGCCCAGCACTACCTGCTGTGCCCCACCAACCACGGCGCGAACACCATCCGGCACCTGATCCTGCGCGACTGCGAGCAGTACAACGTCGACGGGCTCGTCTTCCACTCGACCCGTACCTGCCGCGCGTTCACCAACCCGCAGCAGCTGGTCGCCCAGGCCGCGCAGGAGAAGCTGGGCATCCCGTCGATGTTCTTCGAGGGCGACGTCGCGGACGCCTCGTTCTACAAGGACGAGATCCTGGAAAGCCGTCTCGAGGCGATGCTCGAGGGCATCGACGTCCGCCGCGCGAGGGCGTGATGTCGTACTACCTGGGTGTCGATCTCGGGTCGACCACGGCCAAGTCGGTCATCGTCGACCAGGCCGCGAATGTCGTCGCGTCCCAGGTGGTGCAGATGGGCGCCGTCAGCCGCGCCGGCCTGGCCAAGTCCATGGCCGGCGCGCTGGAGGCCGCGGGCCTCGCCGAGGGCGACATCGCGGGGACGGTGGCCACCGGCTACGGCCGCCGCCTGGTGCCCGGCGTCGGGCGGACGTTCACCGAGATCACCTGCCACGCCCGTGGTGTCGCGGCGCTGGTGCCCGGCACCCGCCTGGTCATCGATATCGGCGGTCAGGACAGCAAGGCCATTCGCATCGACGGCGACGGCATCGTCGAGAACTTCGCGATGAACGACCGCTGCGCCAGTGGCACCGGACGGTTCTTCGAAGTGCTCGCCAGGGCACTCGAATGCGACATCGCCGACCTCGCCGACCTTGCGCTCACGGGCGACCGCGACCTCGAAGTCAGCAGCATGTGCGCGACCTTCGCGGAAACGGAGATCATCTCGCTGCTCGCCCGTGGGGAGCGACGAGAGGACATCGCCGCCTCCGTGCACCGGGCGGTCGCGGCCCGCACCCTCGGGCTCGTCGCCCAGGTCCGGAAGTCGGAGCCCGTCGTCATGACGGGCGGGGTCGCGAAAAACGCGGCAGCGGTGCGGTTCCTGGAACAGACACTGGACCTGCCGGTCACCGTACCGGCCACGCCGCAGATCACCGGGGCGTACGGTGCCGCGCTGCTGGCCAGGGACACCGGCCGCGGCGGCAGGGTGGACGACGACCCGGTCACGGAGCAGCGCGCCGAGTCGCCTGCCGACTGCACGTCGTGTTCTGCCTACGCTCCCGCCCCCGGTGCCCGGCCGCTGCTCCCACTCCACCCGCGCTAGGGGGTCATTGGTTCCCATTCCGTCGGAAACAGCCAGCACAAGGATTCCTGACGCCGTACGAGTAGGCGCGAGTCAGGAACCCTTGTGCTGTCTGCTTTTTTGCGGCTGGAATCGATGTTCCACCAGCTACTTGCGCACCGGCCTTTTTGGTCTTACCTTTATTGAGGAATGACCAGAAAGGACGTGCCAATGACCCGTTCCGGCCAGCCGGCCCCCCGAGCCGACGAGGGGTTCGACTTCTCCGGCAGTGGAGTTCTGATCGCCGGCGGCACCTCGGGTGTTGGCCTTGCCACCGCTGTCGCCTTCGCCCGGACCGGGTGCCGGCGGCTCATGCTCGTCGGCCGCAACGAGGAACGGGGCAAGCGCGCGATCGACCACGTGCTCACCACCGTGCCGGGAGCGCACGCCGAGTTCCTCTCCGCGGACGCGAATGACCCGGCGTCCGCGACCGAGGCCGCGACCGAGACCCACCGCAGGCTCGGCGGGATCGATGTCCTGGTCAACTCCGTGGTCGCGCCCTACTCCCCGACGCTCCTGCACGACACGGCGATCGAAGACATCCGCGACATCCTCACCCAGCAGGCGCTGGGCCCGCTGCTGATGAGCCGGGCCGTGTTGCCTTTCCTGCGTGAACAAGGCTCCGGTTCGATCATCAACATCGCCTCCGACGCGGTGAAGGTCCCCACCCCCGGGGAAACGTGCATCGGCGCGGCGATGGCGGCGATCGTGACGTTCTCGCGCACCCTTGCCCTCGAAGCCAAGCGAAACGGCATCCGCGTCAACGTCATCACGCCGTCGCTCATCGTCGACACCGGTTCCTACGACCGCGCCATGGCGGAGCCGTTCAGCAAGAAGGTCTTCGACCGGATCACCAGCCAGGCACACCTCGGTCTCACCGGACCCGAGGACCTGGCAAACCTCACCCTGTTCCTCGCCTCGCCGCTGGCCCGGGTCATCACGGGCCAGGTGGTCAGCGTCAACGGCGGCATCTCGATCGCCTGAGCCCGACGGAAACGGAGACAACGATGTCTAACGCTCCCCTCACGACGTCGTACTGGCCGGCCGAGCCGGTCGACCACATCCTCGACACGAGCCTCGGCGGGCTGCTGCGCGCCGCCGCCGAGTCCGTGCCCGACCGCGTCGCGCTCGTGGATGCGGTCCCCGACGTGTCCGCGCGGCGATCCTGGACCTATGCGGAGTTCCTCGCCGACGCCGAACGCGCGGCACGGGCCCTGCTCACCCGGTTCGAGCCGGGCGACCGGATCGCGATCTGGGCCCCGAACAGCGCGGACTGGATCATCCTGCAGCAGGGCATCAGCCTCGCCGGCATGATCATGGTCGCCGCCAACCCGGCCTACCGGGCGCGCGAACTCGAATACGTCCTGCGGCAGTCCGGCGCCACCGCGCTCTTCCACGCCGACAACTACCGCGACTTCGACCTGCACACCATTGTGGACGAACTGCGCCCAGGGCTGCCGAACCTGAAGGAGACCATCTCCTTCTCCCGCTGGGCCGAATTCCTCGACAGTGGCGATCCCGGCCGCGAACTGCCCCACGTCGCACCACTGGACCCACTGCAGATCCAGTACACCTCCGGCACCACCGGCTTCCCCAAAGGCGCACTGCTCCACCACAAGGGCCTGATCAACGCGGCCAACATGGTCGCCGACCGGGCCGGGATGACCGACGGCGGCGTCAACGTCAACGCCATGCCGATGTACCACATCGGCGGCGGCGCGGTGACCTCGATGGGCGTGCTGGCCAAACGCGGCACGTTCGTCATCCTTCCTGGCTTCGACCCGGCACTTCTGCTCGAGGCCGTGGAGACCTACCGCGGCACCCACACGCTGGTCGTGCCCACGATGCTGATCGCTCTGCTGGAACATCCCGACCGCGCGGGCCGCGACCTGTCCAGTATCCAGACGATCATGAGCGGCGCCAGCGCCGTCCCGGCATCCCTGATCCACCACACCGTGTCCACACTCGACTGCGACACGACAATCCTCTTCGGACAGACCGAGATGCACGGCGTGATCAGCCAAACCCGGATCACCGACTCGGCGCAGGACCAGGCCGAGACCATCGGCCAGCCGGTGCCGGGGCTGGAGGTGAAGATCGCCGACCCGGTCACGGGCGAGGTGGTACCGATCGGCATCCAGGGCGAGATCTGCTGCCGCGGCGAGCAGAACATGATCGAGTACTACGGCATGCCCGACGCCACCCGCGAGACGATCGACGCCGACGGGTGGCTGCACATGGGCGACCTCGGCACGATGGATGAACGTGGCTTCATCCGGATCACCGGCAGGCTCAAGGACATGATCATCCGCGGCGGCATCAACATCTACCCGCGCGAGATCGAGGAGTTCCTGCAGACCCACCCGGCCGTCGCGGAGGCCGCCGTCGTCGGCGTGCCGGACGAGCGCTGGGGCGAGCAACTGGCCGCCGTCGTGCGGACCGCACCCGGTGCGGAGCCACCTACGTGCGAGCAACTGCGCGCGTTCTGCCGCTCGAACATGTCCGCGCACAAGACTCCGGCCTACTGGAGCTTCGTCGACGCGATGCCGGTGACACCCACGGGCAAGATCCAGAAATTCGTCCTGCGGGACCAGTTGTCGGCAGGCACCCTCCCGGCGGAGAAGGCAGCGGAGACGGTTTCCCGGTGAAACGAGGACGGACGTGGACTTCGGCCTGACCTGCTCGCCGGCCCCGGCCACAACCCGCTGGACGACGAGGATTTCGTGACGGCCGGGCTGGCGGTGGAGGAACTGGCCTACGCGGACTTCAACGTGGCCAACGCGGTCATCCCGGTGCTGCTGATGTCCGCGCTGATCCACCGGCACGCGTCGCCGCGGGTGCGGGACCAATGGCTCAGCCCACTGGTCGCGGGCGAGACCTACGTCAGTTTCGGGTTGACCGAGCCCGGCTCGGGGTCCGACGCCGGTGCCTTGCGCACGAAGGCCGTCGCGGACGGCGGCCGCTACCGGATCAGCGGCGAGAAGACCTCGGTGACGATGCTGGCCCATGCCGAAGCCATGATCGGCGTTGTGGCGGCGGACCAGCGGTCAGCGGCACACCGCGGAGGCCGCGATGTCGAAGCGGTATGGCCCGCTCGTCGCGAGCCAGGCCGTGGAGGACTGCCTGCTGTTGCACGGCCAAGTCATCGACGTCCGCCGTGGTGGTGGACGGAGGCGACGATGCAAGGCTTTCCGGCACCGTTGACCGCCGTCACGTTGGTCAGCGCGAGCCTGCGGCCCCGGCTGACCACGTCGGCGCGAAACGTGGCGATGTCCCCCTGCACCAACGGCCGCAGGTAACTGACGGCCAGCGAGGCGGGAACGAGATCGCCGGCCACCGACCCGACCACCCGGTCGGCCAGTAACCCGGCCAGCCACAAGGTGACGCCGCCGTGCAGTGTCCGAAGTGGATTGACAAGATCGTCGTCGACCGGCAGGGAGAACCGGGCACTCCCGGCGCCGACCGATGCGTCGCCGAGGACGGCGGCGGCGATTTCGGCGGGCGACCGGTGCGGAGGCGCGAACCCGTCCGCGTCGCCGTCCCGGTCCGGACTCGCCTCGATGAACTGCCCCCACTGACGGCAGCGCACGAGCAGCTCGCCGTCCGCGGAGAAAATCGAACCTTCCGCGAGACCGGTGGTCCCTGACGTGTGCACGAGGCGGCCCTGGGCAGTCAGCCGCGTTCCGTCGGACGGCAGCGGAGCGAGGAAGTCGAGGGAGATCTCGGTGCTTACCGACCACCAGCCAACGGGCGCCGACGCGATCAACGGGTGCCCGAGAACGATGTCCGCGAGCACTCCGACGGCCGCCGCGTTCGCCGGCCCGGCCGACCAGGGCCCACTGGACATTGCCCCCCGGCAGCCGGCGTCGCTTGTGGCGAGTTCGTCGACCGCGAACATTTTCTCGGGGCCACCCTGGCGGAAATCACGCTGTCTGTGACACGAGGTCGTCGTGTCCATGCACGCTCCTTCGGATCGGCTCCACTCATCGAGACTTTACGTGCCGAGCAACCAAGTAGACGACTTTGTAGACAAACAACACACTGGGAGCAGCAGGCAGCGCTGCGACGCCCGCCCGCACGGGATCTTGCAGGCCGATCGTCTGCGCATCTATCGTGAGCGGGCCGTGGTGCTCGGGAAGTCCGGTGGAAACCGGCGCGGCCCTCGCCACTGTGAAACGGGTAGTTCGTGATCCACGCCTTCGGGCAGCCACTGGACGCCATCACGTCCGGGAAGGCGGACCGCGCGCGTCGACCCGTCAGCCAGGAGACCGGCCACGGCACCGATATGACCATCCACGAGGTGCTGGAAGGCGGTCTCTCCATGAGCGTGCCCACGAGCCTGCGCTGGCGACGGCAGGACACCTACCGGACCGGCGGGCTGTTGCTGGTGCTGCTTCTGCTGCACGTCGCGGCGTTCGGCATCCTCGCCCTGCTGGTGGCGCCGCGGCACTACGCGGTGGGCACACAGGTGTTCGGGTTCGGGCTCGGCGTCACCGCCTACACGCTGGGCATGCGGCACGCCTTCGACGCCGACCACATCGCCGCGATCGACAACACCACCCGCAAGCTGATGGCCGAGGGCAAGCGTCCCGTGTCGGTGGGCTTCTGGTTCGCACTGGGCCACTCCACGATCGTCGTCGGGCTCGCCGCCCTGGTCGCGCTCGGCGCGCACGGCGCGATGAGCTGGGCCGGCGACGATTCGGGCGTGCACCGTGTGCTGGGCACGATCTCCACGACCGCGTCCGGCGGGTTCCTCTACCTCATCGGCGTACTGAACCTCATCGCGTTGATCGGGATCTGGCGCGTGTTCCAGCAGCTGCGGCGTGGCCGCTTCGACGAGGCCGAGCTGGAGGCGCGGCTCGAAGCACGGGGCTTCCTCGCCCGCATCCTGGGACCGCTCACCCGTTCGATCCGGCGACCGGGGCAGATGTACCTGGTGGGGTTGTTGTTCGGGGTCGGGTTCGACACCGCGACCGAGGTCCTGCTCCTCGCGCTCGCCGGATCCTCGGCCGCGGCGGGCCTGCCGTGGTACGCGATCCTGTGCCTGCCGCTGTTGTTCGCGGCCGGGATGAGCCTGTTCGACACCCTGGACGGCACCTTCATGAACTTCGCCTACCACTGGGCCTTCGCCAACCCGGTCCGCAAGGTCTACTACAACCTCACCATCACCGGCCTGTCCGTGGCGGTGGCGCTGGTCATCGGCACGATCGAGCTGATCGGCGTCGCACGTGACGACCTGGGCTGGTCGGGACCGGTCATCGACTGGATCGCCGGGCTGGACCTCGGCAACGTCGGGTACCTCGTCGTCGGCCTGTTCGTACTGGTGTGGGCAGTGGCCCTGACCTATTGGCGGCTCGCACGCGTGGAACGTCGTTGGAGCGGCCCCTCGTCGACCTGAACGCCGGGAAAGGCGAGCAGACGGTGCGCATCAGTCGGGTCGGGTGCGCGAAAGTTGCGTCCGGCGCGGCACAACCGAGGCCCGGGTTTCCCCGGCGGCTTGCTCGAACCGGCGCAGTCGCAGGCTATTGGACACCACGAACAGCGACGACAACGCCATGGCACCGGCGGCGATGAGCGGGTTGAGCAGGCCCGCGGCGGCCAGCGGCAGCGCCGCGATGTTGTACCCGAACGCCCAGCGCAGGTTGCCGCGGATGGTCCTCAACGTGGCCCGCGCGAGCCGGACCGCGGCCGGCACGACGGACAGGTCGGTGCGCACCAGGATCAGGTCACAGGCGCCGACGGCGACGTCGGTGCCGGTCACCAGCGCCATCCCGAGATCCGCGCCCGCCAGCGCGGGCCCGTCGTTGATCCCGTCGCCGACCATCGCGACCGTGCGCCCGTCCGCTCGCAGCCGCGCGATGACGTCGGCCTTGTCCGCCGGAAGCACCTCCGCGATCACCTCACCGATGCCGACCTCGTCGGCCACCGCGCGAGCGGTGGGCCGGTTGTCGCCGGTCAGCATCACCGTGCGCAGGCCCAGCGAACGCAGTTCGGCCACCGCGTCTCGGGCACCCGCGCGCACAGTGTCCGCCAGCGCGAGCACACCGACGACCTCCCTGCCGACAGCCACGGCCACGGTCGTCCGGCCCTGTGCCTCCCACTCCGCACGTGCCTGTTCGAGACCGGGCGGGATCGCGACACCCTCCGCCCGCATCAGCCGGACGGTGCCGACCCGGACCTCGGTGCCGTCGACCCGGCCACGTACACCGAGACCGGACAGGGCCCGGAAATCCTCGGCATCGGCGATCGACCCCAGTTCCGCACGGGCCAGCTCGACGATCGCGCGGGCGATGCCGTGCTCCGACGCGTTCTCCACCGCGGCCGCGCAACCCAGCACCGTCGCCCTGGAGTGCTCGTCCGCCACGCGTACGTCAGACACCGCCATCCGGCCGGTGGTCAACGTTCCGGTTTTGTCCAGCACAACGGTGTCGATCGCCCGCGCCGACTCCATCGCCTGATGACCCTTGATGAACACACCCAGTTGCGCCCCGCGGCCGGAGGCGACCAGCAGCGCGGTGGGTGTGGCCAGGCCGAGCGCACACGGGCACGCGATGATCAGCACGGCCAGCCCGCAGCTGACGGCCTTCTCCGGGGGAGCGCCGCCGAGCAGCCAGCCGCCCAGCGTCAACGCCGCGAGCCCGATCACGACCGGAACGAACACCGCGGCGATCCGGTCGGCCAAGCGCTGCACCGCGGCCTTGTCACTCTGCGCCCGTTCGACCAGCCGCACGAGCTGCGCCAGTTGCGTGTCGGCGCCGACCTTCTCCGCGCGCACGACCACGCGGCCACCGAGCGCGACCGTGCCGCCGACCACGGCATCACCGGCGGTGACCTCGATCGGCACGGACTCGCCCGTCATCGCGCTCGTGTCGATGGCACACGCTCCCGAAAGCACGACTCCGTCGGTGGCCACCGTGTCGCCGGGCCGGACCACGAAGCGGTCCCCGACCCGCAGCGCCGCCACGGGAGCCGGGCGCTCGGCGCCCTGCGCGTCCAGCACGACGGCATCGCGCGCGCCCATTTCGGCCAATGTGCGCAAGGCGCTACCCGCGGTGTGTTTCGCCCGCGCCTCGAACATCCGTCCGGCGAGCACGAAGATCGTCACGCCCGCGGCCACGTCGAGGTACAGCGAGCCGGCGGGCTGCAGGAGCAGGCCCCACACCCCGTTCGCGTGCGCACCACCACTGCGGCCGAAGATCGTGTAGATCGACCAGCCGGACGCGGCGAGGATGCCCAGCGACACGAGCGTGTCCATCGAGCTCGTTCCGTGCCGTGCCGCCCTTACCGCCTTCGCGTGGAACGGCCAGGCGCACCATGTCACGACCGGAACGGTCAGCGCCAGCAACACCCACTGCCAGCCGGGAAGGCGCAGCGACGGCACGAGCGCGAGGGTGATCGACAGATCCGCGAGCGGGACCCCGGCCAGCAATGCGACCACCAGCCGCCGCCACAGCGCACGGACCCGCTCGTGCCCGCCTGTGCGTCCGCCGCGCTGGAGCGCCCGCGCCGTGTAGCCGGCGCCCTCCACCGCCGCGATGAGCCGGTCCACGGGGATCGGCGTGGCAAGCGTGATCGCCGCCTGCTCGGTGGCGTAGTTCACAGTGGCCGTGACGCCGTCGAGCTTGTTGAGCTTGCGCTCGACGCGGGCCGCGCAGGCGGCGCAGGTCATCCCGCCGATCGCGAGCTCGACCGGCTCCGCGGACTGGACGGACAACGCTTCGGTCATCAGCGAACCAACTTCTTCTTTCGGTACTCATGGCGGAAAAGCCGCACGGGCGACGTCGCTCGAACGCCAGTATCTCCCAGTGCCACAATAAGAATCCGGCAACCCCCGTGGGAATCGAGTGAGCTCGTGACAATGCATCCCGCCCTGACCTCGCACACGTTCGTAACGGAATGGGACATGCCTGCCGTCGTAGCCGTGGTGCTGCTACTCGCGGCGGTGCTGTATGCCGTGGGCGTGCTGCGCGTCCGGCACTGGCGGATCCGCGACGCGATATGGTTCTACTTAGGACTCCTCGTCTTCGCCGTCGCCGCTGGTGGCAGCACAAATGCTTACAGCACAACGTTGTTCACCGTCCACATGGCACAGCACCTACTGCTGATCATGGTCGTGCCCGCGCTGGTGCTGCTCGGCAGACCACTGGAACTGCTGCGCCGGGCAAGCGGACCGGCCTGGCGCCGGAGGCTGGGCCGCGTCGCGCGCGGCCGGCTCGGCGCCGTGCTCACACATCCCGCTTTCGCGTTCGTGTACTACGCGGTCGTGGTGACCGGGACACACCTCACACCGTTTCAGCAAAGCGCCGCCACCCACCCCTGGCTACACGGCGTCGAGGAGCTGCTTTACCTCAGTAGCGGCTATCTGTTCCTCCTGCCGATCGTGGCCACCGAGCCGTCCGGGCGCCGGCTCGCGCCCCTGCTGCGCCTGGTGGTCCTGTTCGCAGGCATGGTCGTCGACACGGTGGTCGGCGTGACGCTGCTGATGACACCGCAACCCCCGTTCCCGGCCTACGTCGACCCGGGCCGGGGATGGGGCCCGGCCGCCCTCGATGACCTGCACTGGGGCGGAGCCATGATGTGGGTCGGCGGCGACCTGCTCATGGCCGCGCTGGCCATCGTCGTGATCACGGCGTGGGTCACGTCGTCGTCCACCGGTGGCAGCGACCTGGGTTCCTGGCTCGAGTCGGCGCGCCGGTCGGCGTTGACCGGCGACGGGGGCACGCTGGATCCGAGCGTGGATCTCGACGAGGACGAGGAGGCACTGCGCGCCTACAACGCGATGCTCGCCAAGCTGTCCGCACCGCAACGACGCCACGAGACCTGACCACGGTGACACGGCTGTGCGTGCGATTGCCGGCAGGGCGGTACCTGCTGCGGGCTCGAAGATCACCTGAGCCCGCGGCAGGTCGTCGCATCGCCCTACCCCACGTCAGCGAGGCGGTTCGCCCGCACCGGCATCATCCCTCGGCTTTGCCCCGGCGGCCGAGTCCGAAGCCGATCGCCGCGCCCAGCGCCAGGATCGCGAGCACGATGCCGACGCCACCCAGCCAGCGCGCCGTCGTATCGCTCGTGTCGCTGCTGCTGGTCGCCGCTGCCGGGGCGGCGGGTGCCGCACCGCTGCCGGACTCCGCCGCCGCCAGGGTGAGACTCGGGGCGGGATGTTCGGGCTCGGCCTGTCCGGCGACGGTCTGCTGATCCCATTTCACGACGTCGCCGTTGTCATAAGTCTGCACCGCCGGCATCACCAGAGCATCGGTATTGGTGGGCAGGCCCTCGACCGAGATGGCGAACTCCTGGAACTCACCCGGGTTGATCTTGGTGCCCGGCGCCGCGGTCCACACGATCGACTGCACCGCGGTGTCCACGCTGAATGTGCCCATGTTCACCGGCTGCGGCAGTTTCGTCGTGGTGACCTCGCCGGTCCAGCCGGGCACCGGTTTGAGGTCGGCGTCCGCGATCGGGGTCGTGGGCGGGAAGTCGACCTCGACCTTGACGGTGCCCGCCGAGTCCTGCTCGTCCGGCACCCGGAAGACGATCTCCGCGTCGCCGCCCTTCGCGGGCTGGTCAGGGCTGTGCACGCTCACGTGCGCCGAGGCCATGCCCGCCGCTGCCACCACGATGACCGCGGCGGCACCGGCGGCCGCCACACCGCGCACCGTCCAGCGCGCCAGGAACCGGGAAATCGCCATTCGATTGTCTCCATCATTCGTGTACCGGTTGTTCTGCCCGACCAAGTCGTCGACGACCGCCGGACAGTTCCCGGAGATCGCGGGATTCATAGTTGTCCCATGTGCCGCTCAGGTGGTGCCGGCCGTGGCGGCTCGCCGTCGTCTGGCGGCGGTGATGCCGATGTCGAGGATCAGGAACGCGATCAGGGACACCCCGAAGACCGGCATCGCCCACGCCAGCGCGGCCATGACCAGCACCGCGAGGAAGATCGCCACCTGGGGCAGGTGCCGCCACACCGGCGGCGGTGCGAGCGCCCGCTTGCGGCCGGTGGGGCGGCGTTTCCACCACATCAGGTAGCCGAGGACGATCAGTGCGAGGGTGCCGAGCGCGAGCAGGGCCATGGCGATCTGGTTGGCAAGGCCGAGCAGCGTGCCGCTGTGCGCCTGGATGCCCAGCGTGGTGAGCTTCGCCAGCAGCGGGTAGTCGCCCCAGCCCTGTTTCGCGGTGACCTGCTGCGTGTAGGGGTCGATGGCGATGCTGTCCTTGCGGATCGGCAGCCCGTCGCCGGTCTGCGAGACCTTGAACGGTTTGTCCTTGGCTGTGGGCGGGGTGACGGTGATCTGTCCGCCGAGCCCCTGCGTCCGCGCGATCTCGACCGCGCTGTCGATGCCGATCGGCTGCGCGCCCGCGGGCGCGACCACCTTCGGCGCGCTGAGGCTGGGTGTCTTGCCGTTGAGCGCGGCGATGGCCGTGTCCACCCGGCCGCCGGCGTAGTTGGACCAGGTCAGCCCGGTGATGCTGACGGCGAGCAGGCCGATGGCCAGCCACACACCCAGCGGGCCGTGCCACGCGCGTGCCCTGGCACGGGCTGTGGGTTGTCCCAGTTGGGGCAGCAGCAGGGCGCGTGCTCGCCGCTTCCGCCGGCGTGCGGTGAACCACAGGATCAGCCCGCCGACGACGACGAACGGCAGCCAGCTCGCGACGAACTCGGAGTAGAGGCGGCCCGGGTCGCCGAGGCCGAGGCTGCCGTGGAAGTCTCGCAGCCACTGGATGAACGGCGGCCGGCCGCTGGTGGGGGTCAGGTCACCGGTGACCCGGTTGGTGTAGGGATCGACGGA
>DASZUO010000220.1:0-10506 GCA_035547575.1 Amycolatopsis sp.
ACTTCCTGCGGCGGCGAGCGCGTCGACACCACCGACGATTTCGCTGATCTCCTGGGTGATCTGGGCTTGGCGGGCCCGGTTGGCCTCGAGCGTGAGGTCACGGATGAGGTCGTTGGCGTTGTCCGTGGCGGCCTTCATCGCCCGGCGCCGGGACGCCGACTCCGAAGCGGCCGACTCGAGCAACGCCGCGAAGATCCGCGTGCCGAGGTACTTCGGTCCGAGCGACCGGAACAACTCGTCCGCGTCGGGCTCGAACTCGTACAGCGTCTTGACCGCGTCCTCGGCGCCGTACTCGACCTCCAGCGGGGCGAGGCGCCGGGCGACGGCCGTCTGGCTGAGCATGTTCTTGAACTCGGTGTAGACGATGTGCAGCTCGTCCACCCCGGCCAGCCGGACCGTCTCCTCCTCGCCCGCGGGCAGGTACGCGTCACGCGCCTCGTCGTTCTCGGCCGACCCGGCTCGGAAGGCACGCATCAGCGGGCCGGCCGCGGCCGCCGCGTCGCTGTACGCCGGCTGCTCGGAGAACCCGGTCCACGACGCCTCGACCTCGCGCTGCCGGAAGCGGTAGTAGTTCAGTGCCTTGCGCCCGATGACGTAGAGGCGCGGCTCCTTGCCCTGTTCGCGCAGCAGCGCCTGCAGTTCCTCCGCGCGGCGCAGCACGTTGGCGTTGTAGCCGCCGCAGAGGCCGCGGTCCGAGGTCACCACCAGCACACCGGCCCGCGCCGGGGCCTCGCGCTCGACGAGCAACGGGTGCGGGTACCCCGCGGCATCGGCCAGCGCGCCCAGCACGTTGGTGATCTCCGCGGCGTACGGCCGCGCCGCTTCCACCCGGGCCTGTGCCCTGGTGATCCGGGACGTGGCGATGAGTTCCTGCGCCTTGGTGATCTTGCGCATCGACTGTGTCGAGCGGATCCGTCGGCGGAGTACCCGTATCTGTGCTGGCATCCTCGGCTATCCGATCACTTCTTGGTCGGGGCGGGACGGCTCACCTTGACCGACTCACGCTGCTCGTCGGACTCGTCCATCGCCTCGGCGGGTGCCTCGTTGACGACCGAGCCGCCGCCGGTGGCGGTGAAGCCCTTCTTGAAGTCGCCCACCACGTCGATCAGCCGCTTCTCGGTCTCGTCCGAGAGCTTCTGGGTGTCGCGGATATCGGCGAGGATGCCCTCGTGGTGGTGGCGCACCGTGTCGAGGAACTCGTTCTCGAACCGGCCGATGTCCTCCACGGGCACCGAGTCGAGGTGGCCGTTGGTGCCGAGGTAGATCGACACCACCTGCTCCTCCACCGGGAACGGCGTGTACTGCGGCTGCTTGAGCAGCTCGACCAGGCGGCTACCGCGCTCCAGCTGGGCCTTCGACGCGGCGTCGAGGTCCGAGGCGAAGGCGGCGAACGCCTCCAGTTCGCGATACTGCGACAGGTCCAGTCGCAGCGAGCCCGCGACCTGCTTCATCGCCTTGATCTGCGCGTCACCACCGACACGGGACACCGAGATACCGACGTTGATGGCCGGGCGGACACCCTGGTTGAACAGGTCCGTCTCCAGGAAGCACTGGCCGTCGGTGATCGAGATGACGTTGGTCGGGATGTAGGCCGACACGTCGTTGGCCTTGGTCTCGATGATCGGCAGACCGGTCATCGAGCCGCTGCCCAGGTCCTCGGACAGCTTCGCGCACCGCTCCAGCAGCCGCGAGTGCAAGTAGAAGACGTCACCGGGGTAGGCCTCGCGGCCCGGCGGGCGGCGCAGCAGCAGCGAGATCGCGCGGTAGGCCTCGGCCTGCTTCGACAGGTCGTCGAACACGATCAGGACGTGCTTGCCCTGGTACATCCAGTGCTGGCCGATCGCGGACCCGGTATAGGGCGCGATGTACTTGAAGCCGGCCGAGTCGGACGCGGGCGCCGCCACGATCGTGGTGTACTCCAGCGCCCCGGCGTCCTCGAGCGCCTGCCGCACGGCCGCGATCGTGGAGCCCTTCTGGCCGATGGCGACGTAGATGCAGCGGACCTGCTTCGCCGGGTCGCCGGAATCCCAGTTGGCCTTCTGGTTCAGGATCGTGTCCACGCAGACCGCGGTCTTGCCGGTCTTGCGGTCACCGATGATGAGCTGACGCTGGCCACGGCCGATCGGGGTCTGCGAGTCGATCGCCTTGATGCCGGTCTGCAGCGGCTCGGACACCGGCTGGCGCTGCATCACCGACGGCGCCTGCAGTTCCAGCACGCGGTTGCCGTCGGCCACGATGTCGCCGAGGCCGTCGATGGGCGCACCGAGCGGGTCGATGACGCGGCCGAGAAAGCCGTCGCCCACCGGCACCGACAGCACGCGGCCGGTGCGCTTGACCTCCTGGCCTTCCTCGATGTCTTGGTAATCACCGAGGATGACGACGCCGATTTCGCGCTCGTCCAGGTTCTGGGCGACGCCCAGCACGCCACCGGGGAACTCCAGCAGTTCCTGCGTCATCACCGAGGGAAGTCCCTCGACGATCGCGATGCCGTCGTAGGTCTCGACGACGGTCCCGACCTCTTCGCGCGAAGTCTCCGTCGAGAAGGTCGAGACGTAGTTCTCGATCGCGCTCCGGATCTCGTCCGAGGAGATCGTCAGCTCCGCCATGGTCTTATCGTCCCTGCTCTCAATGGGTCAAATCTTGGGTCTTGGCCTTACGACGGCAAGCCGCGTCCGGCGTTGGCGAGCCTGCTCGCGACACTGCCGTCGATCACCTCGTCGCCGACACGCACCACGAGTCCGCCGAGGACCTCCGGGTCGACCTCGACCTGAATCGACATCGTCCGGGAGTAGATCTCGGACAGCGTTCGCGCCAGGCGCTCCTCCTGCTCGGCGGTCAACGGCGCGGCGGCCGTCACCTGAGCGACGAGTCGCTGGCGGCGCTGCGCCGCCTGGTCGGCCAGCTGGGCGACCACCACGTCGAGGCTCTGCCCGCGCGGCGTCCGTACCGCCTGCTCGAGCAGGTCCATCGTGTCGCGGCCGACCTTGCCGTCCAGCACGCTGTGCAACAGGTCCAGGCGCCGCTGCGCGGGCGCCGTCGTGTCGGAAAGCAGGGCCCGCAGGCTGTTCTCCGAACCGAGCACCCGGCCGAACCGGAACAGCTCGTCCTCGGTCTCGTCGAGCGTGTTCTCCCGCTCCGCCGCAGTCAGTACCGCCTGCCTGCCGAGCAGTTCCAGTGCGTTGATGAGGTCACGGGAGGACGACCAGCGCTGGCGGGTGACCTCGCGCAGCACGTCCACCGCGGTCGCGCCGACCTTGCCATCGAAGACGCCGCCGGCGAGGCCGGAACGGGTGCGCTCGTCCGCCGCCGGGTCCGCCAGATGCCGGAGCAGGACACGCTCGCCGGCCAGCACCCCGACGATCGCGGACAGCTCGCTCCCGAGCTGCCGCAGTTCGCCGACCCCGGCCTGCGCCGTCATCTCGTCGAGGCGTTCGCGCACGAGCGCCAGCGCCTCCCGGCTGCTCGCGTGCATCACGACACCCCCTCACCGGCACCGGCGGGCACGGCCTCACCGGTGCGCGCCGACGTCTGCTCCAGCTGGTCGAGGAAGCCGTCCACGCTGGCGCTGCGGTTGGCGTCCTTGGCCAGGTGCGCCTGGACGATCCGGCCGGCCAGTTCCGTGGCGGCCTGCCCGATCTCGGCCCGCAGCTCGCGGATGATCTGCTGATGCTGCTGCGCGAGCTGTTCCTCGCCACGCTGCTTGATCCGCTCGACCTCGGCCTCGGCCCGCGCCTTCATCTCCTCGACCATGCGGTGCGCGTCGGCACGTGCGGCGTCGCGGATGACGGCGGCCTCGGTCTTGGCCTCGGCGACCGCGTCGGCGTACTTGCGCTCCGCCTCCGCCAGCCGCTCGTCGGCCCGTTTGGCCTCTTCGAGCTGATGGCGGATGGCGTCCTGCTTCGCCTTCATCAGCCTGCGGACGGGCGGAACGCCTTTCCACCACAGCAGCCCGACGATGAGCACAAAGGCGACCAGGCTGCCGACGTACCTTGCGGCGTCCATCACTGTTCCTTTCCGGACTTACCGGAACCGAGATCGGCCAGGAACCGCTCGACCGTCTCCTGATGCGATGCGCCCGCCGTCACGTCCTGCCCGACCACGCGGCTCGCCAGCGTGGTGGACAGGTCCGGGATCGCCGTGCGCAGTTCGGAAAGGACACGCTCGCGCTGGGTGGCCAGCTCGTCCTCGCCGCGCTGGAGCACGGCCGAGATCTCGGTCTGGGCCTGGCTCCGGTACTCGTCGATGATGGCCTGTCCCTCGACACGTGCCTCGTCGCGGATGCGGGCCGACTCGGCCCGCGCCTCGGCCAGCTCCTCGGCGTACTTCGCCTTCGCGGCCTCGAACTTCTCCGCGGCTTGGTGATTCTCGTCCAGCTGGCGCTGCACCATGTCGTGCCGCTCCTTCAGCGCCTTCTGGATCGGCGGCAGGACGAAGCGCCAGATCACCAGCAGCACGATGCCGAAGATGATCAGCTCGACGAAGAAGGTGCCGTTGGGGAGCAGGAAGTTGTTCCCCGCGGCAAGAACCTCGCCCGACATGATCAGCTGTTGCCCAGCGAGAACACGAACAGTGCCATGAACGCCAGGTTGATGAAGTAGGCCGCTTCCACCAGACCGACGGTGATGAAGAACGGCGTGAACAGGCGGCCCTGGGCCTCCGGCTGCCGCGCGATGCCCGCGATGAACTGACTACCCGCCAGGCCGTCACCGATACCGGCACCGATCGCACCGCCGCCGAGGATGAGGCCGCCACCGACCATGGCCCCGGCCATCGTGATCGCGGTGTTGAGGTCTGCCATGACTCTCCCTAACTGATATTCGTTGGAACGCTTGGGTGAAACGGCCTTGACGGCCCTGGAGACAATTCCCTACAGCTCAGTGCTCTTCATGCGTCTCCATGGTCTGGCTGAAGTACAGGATCGTGAGCAGCGCGAAGATGAACGCCTGGATGAAGCCCACGAACAAGTCGAAAGACTTCCAGATCGCATTCGGCGCCCAGAGAATGTAGGCAGGGAACATCGCGATCAGGGAGATCAGGATGGTGCCCGCGAAGACGTTGCCGAAAAGCCGGAGTGAGAGCGAGACGGGCTTGGCGATCTCTTCGATGATGTTGATCGGCGCCAGGAAGGCCACGTGGCCCTTCACCAACTGCTTGGCGTGCTTGCCGACGCCGCGTCGGCGCATGCCGGCCACGTGCGTCCAGACGAAGACCAGCAGCGCGAGCGCGTAGGTGAAGTTCGTGTCCGACGCGGGCGGCGGGACGAAGTCCGTGCCCGCCTGTGCGGGCAGGACCGAGAGCCAGTTGGCGACGAGGATGAAGACGAACAGCGTGAGCGCGACCGGCACGACGAACGGCGCCACCCGGACGCCGATGCTGGCATCCACCTGACCCCGGATCCAGGTCGTGATGCTCTCCCAGGCGAGCTGAATCCCGCTCGGCACCCCGGAGGTGATCTTGGCGCGGAGGAGCAGTCCCAGCACGATCACGATCACCGCGGCGATCGCGGTGGCCAGGATCGTGTCGGTGTTGAAGGTCATGCCGAACAGTTCGACGGTCGAGTGGTGGCCGACCTCGACCTCCGCGGCGAGAACTTGGGTCATTGGTGGCGAAGCTCCTTCACTACCGTCCCAGCCGTGCTGGCGGTGATGATGAACTGGAACACGGCGAGTCCCGCGAACACGCCGAGGCCGTCAGGACGGATGATCAACGCGATCCCGACGGCGAGCACGGTGATGATGGCGAGCCTGCCCAGCGCGGAGAACGCCAGCGCACGCTTGCTCGGGGTCTCGGTGATCGTCGCGCGGGACACCGAGCGCTGGACGAGCCTCGTGTTCAGCAGACCGAGCCCGAGCCCGACGCAGCCGAACACACCCATCAGAATGTGGCCGAGGAGCCCCGTCGCGAGCAGGCCGAGGGCCCCCATCGCGCCCGCCATGAGGAGCGGACGACGGAGGTTGAGCATCTTTCCCGCTGGAATAGCGGAAACGGCGTCTGTCGCTGACACGGCTGAACCCTCGATTTCGATCTCTACAAGAACTTCCGGAACTGGGCGTAGGCGAAAACACAAGCTGTCACAATGCCGACCGCCAGTCCGGTGAAGACGAACACCGGCGCGGTGTGCGCACGTCCGTCGATGAACCAGCCGAGTACGGTGAACCCGACCACCATGACGACGATCGATGAGCCGAGGCCGATGAGTTCCGTCGGGCTGGGCTGCCTGCCTGGCATCGGTGGCCTACTGTGTGGAAGGTACGAGGAGTGAACAGGTCATTGCGGGCTCCTGGTCCGCGCGTGTGCAAGCTGGACACCCACACCGGGGCCGGAGGGGGGCCACAACGCGGTCCCTCGGCGACTACCAGCGCGCCCAACCTGGACTCCTTCCGGTTCTCCCGTGCGGCGTTCACTCCGCCGGGGGAATCGTCATGATCTGGACTTAACGTACCTGACACTCTTCAAGCTCTCGCAGGGGGGCACCCGATCCCGGCGCAGGCATGCCAGTCGATCACGAACGGCACTGTGCTGGTCGAGGACCCGTCCTACGCTGTGGACAATACCAGCCATTAGGCACATGCCGTACGGGCGTACTCCTTGGCGGCGGCACCGCCGGTCAGGGCACCGGACCCGACGGCTTGCGCAGCCGCGGAATCACCGAAACCACGGCGGCGAGCAGCAGGCCGACACCCACGATCGACAGCGCCGCCGCGGCGTTGAACAAGGTCAGCGAGACAGCGCCGAAACCGAGCAGCCCGGCCCACAGGTAAATGAGCAACACCGTGCGTCGCTGTGAATGGCCAATTTCCAACAGACGGTGATGCAGGTGCATCTTGTCCGCCGCGAACGGGCTCTCGCCGCGCCGCGTCCGGCGCACCACCGCCATCAACAGGTCCAGCAACGGCAGGAACAACACGGCGATCACGACGAGCAGCGGCGACAGCAGCGCGAGCGCGTCGGAGCCGCTGAACCGGGTGTAGTTGATCTTTCCGGAGGCGGACGTCGTTGCACCGGCGAGCATCAGGCCGATCATCATCGACCCGGAGTCGCCCATGAAGATCTTGGCCGGCTGGAAGTTGTGCGGCAGGAAGCCCAGACACGCGCCGGCCAGCGTCGCGGCGATCAGCGCGGGCGGGTAGGTGCCCACGTCTCCCCCGGCCGAGTTCAGCAGGCCCAGCGAGAACGCGCAGGTCGCGGTGGCCGCGATGAACCCCAGCCCGGCGGCGAGCCCGTCCAGGCCGTCGACGAAGTTCATGGCGTTGACCAGCACCACCACGAGCAGCAGCACGAGCAGTCCGCCCTGGTTGCGGTCGAGCGTGACCACCGAGCCCAGCGCGTCGCCGTTGCCGCCCCACGGCACCCAGAACACGTTCCACTGCACGCCGAAGATGACCAGCAGGCCCGCGCACAGCACCTGCCCGGCGAGCTTGGTCCACGCGTCGATCTCGAACCGGTCGTCGACCGCGCCGATGAGCACGATCACGCCGCCGCCGATGAGCACGCCGACCGGGTCCAGCGAGTACTCGAACGCGCGCCGCAACACGGGCAGCTGGTGCGCCAGCGCCATGCCGCCCGCGACACCGAGGTACATCGCCAGCCCGCCCATCCGCGGAATCGGGATGACGTGCACGTCGCGGGCGCGCGGGTTGGCGATCGCACCGGCGCGGATGGCGAAGCGCCGGACAAGGCCGGTGAGCAGGAAGGTCAGTGTCGCCGAGATGAGCCCGACGAGGATGTACTCCCGGATCGGGAGGCCGGCGGTCGTGATCGGAGTCATCAGGACTGGGCGGTCACCGGCACGCCGAGCACGTCCGAGATCGCCGCGGCGCTGACGGCGCCTTCGCGTAGCAGCTTGGGATCGCTGCCGGTGAGGTCCACGATGCTGGATGGGCGGGCGTTCTCGATCGGGCCGCCGTCGAGGTAGACCTCCACCGAATCGCCGAGCTGGTCCTGCGCTTCCTTCGCCGTGGCGGCGGGCGGCTGACCGGAGACGTTCGCGCTCGACACCGCCATCGGGCCGACGTCGCGCAGCAGTTCCAGCGCGACCGGGTGCAGCGGCATCCGCAGCATCACCGTGCCGCGCGTGGTGCCGAGGTCCCATTGCAGGCTGGGCGCGTGCGGGAGCACGAGGGACAGGTCTCCGGGCCAGAACGCCTCGACCAAAGCCCTTGCCCTCGGCGGCATTCCGAGCACGAGGCCGTCCACTGTGGACCACGAGCCGACGAGGACGCCGACCGGCATGTCCGGTCCGCGGTTCTTCGCGCGCAGCAGGGCGCGCACGGCGCCGGCGTCGAAGGCGTCCGCGCCGATGCCGTACACCGTGTCCGTTGGCAGGACGACGAGACGGCTCGAACGCACCGCACCCGCGGCGGCCGCGAGCCCCTCGGCCCTGGTCTCGGGCCGGCTGCAGTCGTAGACGGCGGTCATGGTCCCAGAGAGTATTCCGCGGCGCGTAGCGTTCCCGTTGAGGGTCCGCATCCGCCGGTCCGGCGGTTTGCCACGCCGAAGGCGGGTCAGGCTCTGCGGGCCGTGACGAACCGGGGGCGGCCCGCGAGATCGTTGTGGTCGCGGACGTCGGTGAGCACCTTGCGCGCCGACAGGATCGCGGGCGCGGCCGCGGCATGCGTGTCGTCGTGCTCGATCGCGAGCGCGCCGCCCGGTTTGAGCAGGCGCGCGGCCGTGGCGACGGCCAGCCGGATCACGGCCAGCCCGCCGTCCGCGGCGAACACCGCCTGCGCCGGGTCGTAGTCGATCACCTCCGGCGGCAGTTCACCGCCGGGCGGCACGTACGGCGGGTTGCACAGCACGAGGTCCACCAGCCCGTCGAGCTCCGCGAAGATCGTGGGATCGCCGACATCGCCCGAGTACAGCCGGATCGACGTGTCGCCCGCCGCTGCGCGGGCATCGGCGTTGTGCCGCGCCCAGGCGAGCGCGTTGGGATCGATGTCGACCGCGTAGACCACCGCGTCGGACCGCGCGTGCGCCACGCCCAGCGCGAGCGCGCCGGAGCCGGTGCACAGGTCGACGACCACCGGATACTCCCGGCCCTTGATCTGCTCCAGTCCCCATTCGAGCAGCAGTTCGGTCTCCGGTCGCGGGATGAACACGCCCGGACCGACGTTGAGCGTGATCTCGCCCAGCGCGGCCCAGCCGGTCAGGTGCTGCAGTGGCACGCGCTTGGCGCGCTGCTGGACGAGTTGCCCGAGGGCTTCCACGACGGGCGGGTCGACGAGCGGGATGAGCGGCAGGCGTCCCCGGTCCACGCCGAGCACGTGCGCGGCCAGCACCTCGGCATCGGTCCGCGGGGACGCGACGCCGGCCGCCTCGAGGATCCGGATCGCCTCGAGGATCGCCAGGCGCAGGGGTTGCCGCTTCACGAGGACCACTTTCGCACAGATCGATCAGGAACCGGCCGCGGCGAGCCGCTCCTCGCGATCCGCGTTGGCGAGCGCGTCCAGCACCGCGTCGAGGTCGCCGTCGAGGACCTGGTCGAGGTTGTAGGCCTTGAAGTTGACGCGGTGGTCGGAGATGCGGTTCTCCGGGAAGTTGTAGGTGCGCACCCGCTCCGACCGGTCCACGGTCCGGACCTGCGACCGCCGGGCGTCGGCCGCCTTGCTCGCGGCCTCCTCCTCGGCCAGCGCCTGCAGGCGGGCCTGCAGCACCTGGATCGCGCGAGCGCGGTTCTGGATCTGCGACTTCTCGTTCTGGCAGGACACGACGATCCCGGTCGGCAGGTGCGTCACGCGCACGGCCGAGTCGGTCGTGTTGACGCTCTGCCCACCCGGCCCGGACGAGCGGAACACGTCGATACGCAGGTCGTTGGGGTCGATCTCGACCTCGACCTCTTCGGGCTCGGGGTAGATCAGCACGCCGGCCGCGGAGGTGTGGATGCGGCCCTGCGACTCGGTCGCCGGCACGCGCTGCACCCGGTGCACGCCACCCTCGAACTTCAGCCTCGCCCACACGCCGTCGGCGTGGCCGCCCTTGCTCTTGAGCGACAGGGTGACGTCCTTGTAGCCGCCCAGATCCGACTCCACCGAGTCGAGCACCTCGGCCTTCCAGCCGTGCCGCTCGGCATAGCGCAGGTACATCCGCAGCAGGTCGCCGGCGAACAGCGCGGACTCCTCGCCGCCCTCGCCGGACTTGATCTCCATCACGACATCGGAGCCGTCATAGGGGTCGCGGGGCAGGAGCAGTTCCGTCAGCCGGGACTCGAGCGCCGGGATGCGGGCCGCGATGTCCTGCGCCTCGGCGGCGAACGCGGCGTCCTCGGCGGCCAGTTCCCGCGCGGCGGCGAGGTCGTCGCGGGCGCAGTCCAGCTCACCGATGGCCTTGACCACGGGAGTCAGCTCGGCGTAGCGGCGCCCCAGTTTGCGGGCGCGGGACTGGTCGGCGTGCACGGCCGGGTCCGCGAGTTGCTTCTCCAACTCGGCGTACTCGTCGAGCAGTCCGCTCAGCGATGACGAATCCACGTCTGACCTCTCGATGGCAAAAAGCGGCGCCCGCCCCCGGAGA
>DASZUO010000221.1:0-19480 GCA_035547575.1 Amycolatopsis sp.
CGCGCTGGACGCGGTGGCGCACATGACGAAACGCGGCGCGCTCGGCTATCGCCGGGCGACCGCGCCCACGGACACCCTGCTGGCAGCCGCCGGGGACACGATCACGGGCCACGAGTTCCACCGCACCCAGGTCGAGCCCCGGCACGGGAAAACGGCGGCGTGGGAATGGGACGATGCGGCAGAAGGCTTCGCGTCGCCCACCCTGCACGCCTCCTACCTGCACGTCCACTGGGCCGGGCACCCGCGGGCGGCGGCACGGTTCGCGGCGGCGGTGCACGCGCATGGCTGACTACGACCTGCACCATCACGGGGATCAGGAGGTCGGTCCCGGCCTGGTCGATCTCGCGGTGAACGTGCGCCTGCCCAGGCCGCCCGAGTGGCTGCGCCGCGAACTCGCCGAGGCGCTCGACGACCTGGCCGCGTACCCGGACCCGGCCGCGGCAGCCGAGGCCGCTGCCCGGCGGCACCGCCGGTCCGTGTCGGAGGTGCTCGTCACGGCGGGGGCCGCGGAGGCGTTCACGTTGCTGGCGCGGGCTTTCCGCGACCGGAACGCGGTCGTGGTGCACCCGCAGTTCACCGAACCCGAGGCCGCGCTGCGGGCGGCGGGGCACGACGTGCGGCGGGTCGTGCCGCCCGGGTTCCTGCTCGACCCCGCGGTCGTGCCCGAGGACGCGGACCTGGTGTTCGTGGGCAACCCGACGAACCCGACCTCGGTGCTGCACCCGGCGGCGAGCCTGCGCGCGCTGGCGCGGCCGGGACGTGTGCTCGTCGTCGACGAAGCGTTCCTGGACGCGGTGCCCGGCGAGCCGGAGTCCCTGGCGGAGAAAGCGCTTCCCGGTGTCGTCGTGGTGCGGAGCCTGACGAAGACGTGGGGCATCGCGGGCCTGCGCGCCGGATACGTCCTTGCCGAACCGGAGATCGTCGAGCGGTTGCGCACGGTGCAACCGCCGTGGTCGGTGTCGAGCCTCGCCGCGTGTGCTGTCGTGGCGTGCTGCCGCCCGGCGGCGCTGGACGAGGCGGACAAGCTGGCCGTCGCCGCCGAACGCGACCGCGAGCGTCTCGTGGCCGGGTTGCGGGAGTTGGGCGTCGAGGTCGTCGGCCGGCCCCGCGCGCCGTTCGTGCTGGTCCGCGTTGCGGGCGCGGACCGGATCCGGGAACAGTTGCGCGAGGCAGGCTACGCGGTCCGGCGCGGCGACACGTTCCCCGGTCTCGGCCGGGACTACCTGCGGCTGGCCGTGCGCGACGAAACCGTCACAAACGGTTTTCTTCGAGCGCTGGCTCCCCTCTTACGATGAGGGAGTGACAGGTGAGCGCGAGCTGTCGACCCCGGTGCGCCCGGTGTCCGCGGCCAAGGCGGTGGCCGAACGGCTGATCGCCGCGATCGCGGTGGGCGACTACCGCGCGGGCGAGCGGCTACCGCCGGAGCGGGACCTCGCGGACATGCTCGCGGTCAGCCGCGTCACGGTGCGCACCGCGCTGGCCGATCTGCGGAAGGCCGGGTACGTCGAGATCCGGCGCGGGCGCGCGGGCGGTTCGTTCGTGCGCCAGGACTGGGGCGAGCGCACGCCCGCCGAGGATGCCGCGCGGCTGGAGCAGGTGCTGGACCTGCAGCGGCTGGTCGAGTCGCTGATCGCGCGCACGGCCGCCGAACGCCACACCCCCGAGGACGATGCCACGATCAGGGCAGCGCTCGAGCGCTACGAGCACGCGAAGGGGCCGAGTGCGCGCTCGGCCGACGCGGAGTTGCACCGGACGATCGCGGCCGCCGCGCACAACCCACTGCTGGGGGACCTGAGCAGGCAGTTGCTGACGAGGGTGAGCCTGTGCCTGAGCCGCGAGCCGTTTCCGCCCGCGCTGTGGGAGATGGCGCTGCCGCAGCACCGAGCCCTCGTGGAGGCCGTGACATCCGGCGAGCCCGACAAGGCGGCGTCCGTGGCCCGCGACCACTTCCGCCTTCTCGAGCAGGCGCTACGGCCCTCAGACGGCTAGCGCCACCAGCGCCGCCGCCGTCGCGGCCTCGACGCAGGCACCGAGCACGTCGCCGGTGATGCCGCCCAACCGCCGCGTGCAGCGCCACAACAGCAGCCCCGCCACGACGTACGCCGACGCGACCGCGACGGGGCCGCGCCACCACGCGTAGCCCGGTGCCAATGACGATAACCCTGCCGCCACAACGAAAACCACCACCGCCGCCGAGACGGGGACCGCGCCGGCCACCGTCGCGCCAAGCCCCTCCGGACGAGCGGAGGGAACTCCCCGTGCGCAGCACGCCGACAGCACGCACCGCCCCGCGATCACCGCCACCACGGCGGCCACCGCACCACCCGTACCGAGTGCTCCACATTGGACGATCAGCACGAGGACCAGCGTCGCCACCCCGGTCGGCCCGGAGTCGCCGCGCCGCATGATCTCCAGTGCGCGGTCGCGGTCGTAGGACGCGCCCAGGCCGTCCGCGGTGTCGGCGAGGCCGTCGAGGTGCAGGCCCCGGCTGCCCAGCGCGACCGCCCCGATCGCGAGTGCGGCATTCACCAGGCCGGGCAGCCCGACAGCGCTCCCGCCCCACATGATCAGCCCGGCCAGCGCCGCCAGCGGGACGGCCGCGACCGGCGCGAGCAGCATCGCGCCGGCCGCGATGCGCCGGTCGATCACGCGCGGCGGCGGCACGGGCACCGCGGTCAGCGTCCCGACCGCCATCCGCAACGAGTCGAGCACGAGTCAGGCGAGGTCGGCCAGCAGGCCCATGTCGGCGATGATCGCGCGCGCGGCCCGCAGCGTCGGCACCGCCTGCACCGCGCCGCTGCCCTCGCCGAGCCGCAGCCCGAGGTCGAGGATCGGCTCCAGCCCGAGGGCCTTGAGCGCGTACGCCTGCGACGGCTCGGTGGACCGGTGCCCGGCGAGCCACCACCGCGCGGCATCCGGCGCGATCTCCCGTGCCACGACGGCCGCCGCGCCGGAGAACACGCCGTCCAGCAGCACCGGCACACCCCGCGCCGCACCCTGCACCAGGAACCCCGCCGTCGCGGCGGCGCAGGCGCTGCCCAGCGCCGTCAGCACGTCGAACGGACCCGGGCCGCGCGGACGCGAAAGCGCTTGCGTCACCACGGTGACCTTGCGTTCGCGGCCCGCGTCGTCGACCCCGGTTCCGGTTCCCACGACATCCTCGGGAGGCAGGCCCAGCGTCGCGGCCACCAGTGCCGCCGCGATCGTCGTGTTGCCGATGCCCATGTCGCCAGGGATCAGCAGGTCCGCGCCTGCCGCGATCTCCGCGTCGGCGATCGCCCGGCCCGCCTCGAACGCCGCGACAGCCTCGCCCGGCGCGAGCGCGTCGGCGATGTCGATCGAGCCCGAGCCTCTGCGGATCTTGTGCGCGGTGACCTCTGCGGGCACGTCCGACAGGTCCGCGTCCACCGCGATGTCGACCACCCGCACGTGCGCGCCGACCTGCCGCGCGAGCACGTTGACCCCGCTCTTGCCCGCCACGAACACCCGCACCATCGCGGCCGTGACCTCGCGGGGGTACGCCGACACGTTCGACACCCCGTGGTCCCCGGCGAAGACCACCACCCGCACGTTGTCCAGTGTGCGAGGCGGCACCTGGCCGTGCGCGGCGCACAGCCACGCCGCGAGCTCCTCCAGCCTGCCGAGCGCGCCGACCGGTTTGACCAGTGCGTCGAGCCGCTCCAGCGCCGCGGCGCGAGCCTCTGGGTCGGGGACGGGTATCTCGATCACAACAGAGCCCTTTCGGTCAAGCGGACGACGCGCCCGGCCACCACCAGCTGGACGCTGTCCGACTCGGCGGCGACCCGGTTGTTCAGTGCGCCAAGCACATCACGAAACACGCGCCCGGAGAACGTCGCGGGCACCACACCCATGCCGGCCTCGTTGCTGACCGCCACGACCGGCACGTGTGCCTCGCGCCATGCGGCGAGGAAGTCCTCCAACCGCTCGTCCAGCCGCAGCTCCCAGCCGTCCCGCTGGTCCCAGGCCCCGACCTCGCCGAGGACGCGGCTCAGCCAGGTCCCGAGGCAGTCGATGAGCAGCGGACGCGACGCCTGGCGCAGCGTGGTCGCTAGATCGGTGGTCTCCAGGGTGCGCCAGTTCGCCGGCCGGCGCGCCTGGTGCTGTTTCACCCGGAGCGCCCATTCCGGGTCGTCGTCGGTCGCGGGCAGGCCAGGGGCGACGTAGACGACCTCGGGATGGGCGGTCATCAGCCGCTCGGCGTGGCGCGACTTGCCGGAACGCACCCCGCCCAGGATCAGCACCTTGTCCTCGGTGCGCGCCCATTGGCGGAGCAGGCGGGCGGCGTCTTCGAGCGAGCCGGCGAGCCGCTGGGTCAGCTTGGTCATACCCGGCATTGTCGTGCAAGCGCTACCGTGCCGTGCGTGGTGTACGGGAGATGGCCGAACGCGCTGGGTCTGGCGGTCGGTTACGCGCTGGACGCGGTGGCCGGCGACCCGCGCCGGGGGCACCCGGTCGCGCTGTTCGGGGGCCTGGCGGACGCGCTGGAGCGGCGCATGTGGGCCGACTCCCGTGGCCGTGGCGTGGGCTATGCGGCGGTGTGCGCCGGGTCCGCCACCGCGCTGGGTCTGGCTGTCCGGAATGCCACCGCTCGCCGTCCGCTCGCCCGGTTCGCCGCGACGACGCTCGCGACGTGGGCCGTCCTCGGCGGGCGCGGGCTGGCGCGGGAGGGCCAGACGATGGCGCGGCTGCTCGACGCGGACGACCTGCCCGCCGCCCGCGGTCGCCTCTCGCACCTGTGCGGCCGCGACGCGACGGACCTCGGGACGAAGGAACTGGCCCGCGCCGCGACCGAGTCGATCGCCGAGAACACGTCAGACGCCGTCGTCGCGCCGCTGGTCTGGGCCGCCGTCGCGGGCATTCCCGGGCTGCTCGGCTATCGCGCGCTCAACACCCTCGACGCCATGGTCGGGCACCGCTCACCGCGCTTCGAACGCTTCGGCTGGGCATCGGCGCGCGCCGACGACGTGGCCAACCTGCTGCCCGCCCGCCTCGGCGCGCTCGCGGCCGTGGCCTGCGCGCCGCTCGTCGGCGGCAGCCCGCGCAGCGCGTGGCGGGTGTGGCGGCGGGACGCGCACAGGCACCCGAGCCCGAACGCCGGGCAGGTGGAGGCGGCGTTCGCCGGTGCGCTGGACGTCCGGCTCGGCGGTGTGAACGCCTACGGCGCCCGTGTCGAGGACCGGGGAACGCTGGGCGACGGCCCGGCCCCGGGACCGCGGGACCTGCGCCGGTCGGTGCGGTTGTCCCGTGCGGTGGGGGTCGCGGCGCTGGCCGTGGCGGTGGCGGTGGCGCGATGAAGGGTCTGCTGGTCGCCGGTACGACCTCCGATGCGGGCAAGAGCCTCGTCACCGCCGGGATCTGCCGCTGGCTCGCGCGCCAGGGTTACCGGGTGGCGCCGTTCAAGGCGCAGAACATGTCCAACAACTCGATGGTGTGCCCGGACGGCGCCGAGATCGGGCGTGCGCAGTGGTTGCAGGCACAGGCGGCGGGCGTCGAGCCCGAGGCCGCGATGAACCCCGTGCTGCTCAAGCCCGGCAGTGATCACCGCAGTCACGTCGTCGCGCTCGGCAAACCGTTCGGCACGCTCGAAGCGGGGGAGTACGCGACCGGCCGCACGGCGTTGGCGCGGCTGGCCTTCGACGCCTACGACGACCTGCGGAGCCGGTTCGACGTGGTGGTCTGCGAGGGTGCGGGCAGTCCGGCGGAGATCAACCTGCGCGCGGGCGACTACACGAACATGGGCCTCGCGCGGCGCTTCGGGCTGCCGGTGGTCGTGGTCGGCGACATCGACCGCGGCGGGGTCCTCGCCGCGATGTACGGCACGCAGGCGCTGCTCGACGCGGAGGACCAGGCCCACATCGCGGGCTGGATCGTCAACAAGTTCCGCGGGAACCTCGGCCTGCTGCGGCCGGGTCTGGACCGCATCGCCGAGCTCACCGGACGTCCGGTGCTGGGTGTGCTGCCGTGGCTGGACGGTGTGTGGATCGACTCCGAGGACGCGCTCGCCGCCGCCGGCTGGACGCGTGAGCAGGAGGGCGGCTCGCTGAAGGTGGCCGTGGTGCGGTTCCCGCGCGCCTCGAACGCGACCGATCTGGACGCGCTCGCCGCGGAACCGGGCGTGACCGTCAGCCTCACCGCCGAACCCGACGTCGTGCGCAGCAGCGACATCGTGGTGCTGCCGGGCACCCGCGCGACCGTCGACGACCTGCGCTGGCTGCGTTCGCGTGGCCTGGAGGGCGCGCTGACCGCGCGGGTGGCGGCCGGGAAACCGGTCCTGGGCATCTGCGGCGGCTACCAGATGCTGGCGCGCAAGATCGCCGACGACGTGGAGTCCGGCGAAGGCGTCGTCACCGGTCTCGGGCTGTTGCCGACGACCGTGCGCTTCGCGGCCGAGAAGGTGCTCGCGCGGCCGACGGGAAGCTGGCGCGGTCACGAGGTGCGGGCATACGAGATCCACCATGGCAGCGCGAGCGCCGAGGGCGGCGCCGAGCCGTTCCTCGACGGCTGGAACGCAGGCCCGGTGTGGGGCACGATGTGGCACGGCGCGTTCGACAACGACGGGTTCCGCCGTGCGTGGCTGGCCGAGGCGGCCGCGCAGGCCAGGGTCGCCTGGACACCCACCCCCGGCGCCCCGGGTTTCGCGGCGTTGCGCGAATCCATGCTGGACCGGCTGGCCGAGTCCATTGTGGAGCATCTCGACACGCCGGCGCTCCTCGACGTCATCCGGCGGGGTGCGCCCGCGGGGATGCCGATCTTGTGAGCGCTAGGCGATCACCACCTCGACGCCCTCCATCTCGAAGGCCGTGACGAGATCGCCGGAGGCCTGGGAGTCGGTGATCAGCATGTCGATGTTCAACGTGGGGCAGATGCGCGCGAACGCGTAACCGCCCAGCTTCGTGCTGTCCGCGACGACCACGACCTTCCTGGCGTGTGACGCGAGCAACCGGTTGACGCCTGCCTCGTCCTCGTTGTGCGAGTACAGGCCCCGCAACGGGTCGATCGCGTCCACACCGAGGAAAGTCAGGTCCAGGCTCACTTCCTGCAGCACGAGCGCCGCGAGCGCGCCGGTCAGTTCGAACGACCGGCTGCCCGCGACCCCACCCGTGATCACGATCTTGATGCCCTGCCGCACCGCCAGTTCGTGCGCGATGTTGAGCGCGTTGGTCACCACCGTCACCGCGGGCGAACCGTTGTTGAACTCCGGCCGCGTCGCCAGTGCGCGGCTGACCTCGGTGCTCGTGGTACCGCCGTTGAGGCCCACGGTCATGCCCCGCTCGACCAGCCTCGCGGCGGCCTCGCCGATCCGCTGCTTCTCCATCGCGCTGCGCGCGGACTTGTGACGCGACGGCAGGTCGTAGGCGACGTTGCTCGGCACGGCACCGCCACGCGTGCGCGTCAGCAATTGCCGCCCGGCCAGGTGGTCGAGATCGCGGCGGATTGTCGCGGCCGATACGCGAAGTTCTTTCGCGGTCTTCTCGACGTCAATTCGCGAGCGCTGGCCGACCATTTCGAGCAGGGTGTTCAGGCGTTCGTGACGGTCCACAGCTAACTATTACCCGCTTTGCCCATCGGAAGGAAATCGGATGCCGCGAAGGGAACTGTTCCCGGCGGCTTGTTGGCGCTTTCCTCACAAAGAACGCAGAAAGGCGAGGGATGGCATGAAGAAGTATTCGCCACCCTTCATCGTGACCGCCTGCGGCACCGGATCCGCGGCCACCGTGCCGGTCCGGCCCCATTCCGGCGGGTAGCTCGGCGCCGGCCGGGTGCCCTGGCCGATCACGGGGTCCAGCCCCGGCTGCGAGCCGTCGGGCGTGACCGGGAAGCCCGCGTTGTTCGCCCACAGTCGTTGCGTGAACTCGAACTGGTTGGCCAGAACGCTGTTGAACGCCATGAAGAGCAGGCCGACATCCCGTGTCGGGCGGACCACCGGCGGCAGGTCGTCGTTCGGGTCGTCGAGCCGGCGGCCGTAGGTCTGGCCGCGCCGCGCCATGAGGTGCTTGCGCTCGTCCGCCGGCTGCTCCGCGCCGCCCGAACCGCGCGGGTTCGTCTTGCGAATGTGTGCCGCGAACGGACACTTCTGCCCGAGTTTGTCGCTGTCGTAGCTGAAATCGTTCTCCACCGGGGAATGGGCGCCGGCCGCGCGCTGGGAAACGAGCGGGGTACCGTCCTCGAAACGACCGATGATCATCGCGCCGGCACGCTCGCGGTCGTCGCCCCTGAAACCGAGCGTGTCCGCCAGATCCTGCTCCGCCTGCTTGAACAACTGCACATTCTGTTCGAGCTTTCGGAAAACGAAGTAACTGCCGAAGTGCACGGCGGGATCGGGCGCGGCGGGGTCGGCGACCAGGACCTGGCCGAGCGGGGCCGACGGGTCCCATTCGTTGATGCCGTCGGTGTTGTCCCGCTCGTCGTCGGTGTCCTCGGTGAGGAACAGCGGCTGGCTGCGGCCGTCGACGTAGCCGAAATGCTCGATGCCGTCGCCGTTGTCGTTGGTCATGCCGCGGCCGGACTCCTCGCCGAGCACGGTGATCGACGCGGGCAGCAGCAACTGGATCTCGGCCCGCTTGGCGCGCGTCGCGCTCGCGGTGGTGTCGCCGATCAGCACGACCGCGTCGATGGTCTGCTGGTAGGTCGGCTCCCACTCCGTCACCGGCGGGTCCACGAGGTTGCCGACGGCGTTCTTGGCACCGCCGGCGAACGAGCTGTCGGCGGGCGCGGGCACGCCGAGCGTCGCGTAGCCGGCCGCCGTCAGGCCGACGCCGACGTAGGCCGTGCCGCCCGAGCCGGTCGTCTTGAAGTCCTCGACCTCCTGCAGGTGCGTCTTGGCCGACTTCATCAGCCCGGCGACCGATCTCAGGAAGGTCTTCGCCTCCCCGGCGTCGGAGAAACCGAGGAACAGCACGGAAAGATGGTCGCGCACGTGCGCTTTGACGATGTTCGGCTGCAACTCGTCGAGCATTGTCGCGGCGTCGCCGGTCGCGCTCTTCCACGACAACGGGGTGGACAGGTCAACGGCCATCAGAAGCCCCCTCCTCAGGAAACCGGTTGGTGTCCTTAAGGAGCGCTCACCGCGCGCCAGATGCCCCGCCCACCTCTATTTCACTCAAATGTCGCATCAGGCGATCGGACGGTCGGTCGGTGCGATGGGCGTGGGCAGCAGGTCACGCGACATCAGGTGGGTGTCGACAGCCGCTGCCGCCGAGCGGCCCTCGGCGATCGCCCACACGATCAGCGACTGGCCGCGGCCCATGTCGCCCGCGACGAACACGTTGTCCACCGACGTCTTGAAGTTCCTGTCCCGCGCGACGTTGCCGCGCTGGTCCAGCTCGACGCCCAGATCCTCGACCAGACCCTCCCGCTGCGGCCCCACGAAACCCATCGCCAGCAGCACCAGCTGCGCGGGCAGCTCACGCTCGGTGCCCTCGACGGGCACGAACCTGCCGTCCTCGTTACGCACATCGACCAGCCGCAGCGCCCGGAGCTTCCCGGAGTCGTCGGCGACGAACTCCTGCGTGTTGACCGCGTAGAGCCGTTCGCCGCCTTCCTCGTGCGCCGACGACACGCGGTAGATCATCGGGTACGTCGGCCACGGGTGCGCGCCGGAACGCGACTCGGGCGGACGGGGCATGATCTCCAGCTGTGTCACCGAAGCGGCGCCCTGGCGGTGCGCGGTGCCGACGCAGTCCGCACCGGTGTCGCCGCCGCCGATCACGACGACGTGCTTGCCCTCGGCGCTGATCGGCGTCTCCGCCAGCGTGCCCGCCGCGACGCGGTTGGCCGGCGGCAGATACTCCATCGCCTGGTACACACCGGTGACGTCGCGGCCGGTGATCGGCAGGTCCCGCCACGCCGTCGCGCCGCCCGCCAGCACCACGGCGTCGTAGTCCGACTTCAGCCGCTCCACGGTGACGTCGACGCCGACGTTCACCCCGGCCCGGAACTCGGTGCCCTCGGCGCGCATCTGGTCCAGGCGCCGGTCCAGCCGCCACTTCTCCATCTTGAACGCCGGGATCCCGTACCGCAGCAGGCCGCCGATCGCGTCCGCCCGCTCGAACACGACGACGTCGTGCCCGGCGCGGGTGAGCTGCTGCGCGGCGGCCAGCCCGGACGGGCCCGAGCCCACCACGGCGACCTTGCGGCCCGTGCGCTTGCCGGGCGGCTGCGGCTTGACCCAGCCCTCGTCCCAGGCGCGGTCGATGATCGAGATCTCGACGCGCTTGATCGTCACCGGATCGTCGTTGATGCCCAGCACGCACGCGGTCTCGCACGGCGCCGGGCACAGCGTGCCGGTGAACTCCGGGAAGTTGTTGGTCGCGTGCAGCCGCTCGATCGCGTCCAGCCAGTCCTGCTGCCACACCAGGCTGTTCCACTCCGGGATCAGGTTCCCGAGCGGGCAGCCCTGGTGGCAGAACGGGATGCCGCAGTCCATACAGCGGCCGGCCTGCTTCTCCAGCTTGTTCGACGGGAAGCCCTCGTAGACCTCGCGCCAGTCCAGAATCCGGACGTCCACCGGCCGGCTCGTCGGGGTCTCCCGCTTCGTGGTGAGAAAACCCTTGGGGTCAGCCATGAGCCGCCTCCATGATCGCTTCGTTCACGTCGCGGCCGTCGCGTTCCGCCGCGGCCTGAGCCTGCAAAACCCGCTTGTAGTCCTTGGGCATGACCTTGACGAACCGCTCGACGGCCACGTCCCAGTCCGCCAGCAGCGCGTGCGACACCGCGGATTCCGTTTCCACGTAATGCTTTTCCACCGCTTCGCGGAGGAACTCGAGGTCCTCGTCGTCCAGCGGGTCGAGATCCACCATCTCGCGGTTGACGCGCAGCGGTGAGAGGTCGAGCACGTAGGCGATCCCGCCCGACATGCCGGCCGCGAAGTTGCGTCCGGTGCCGCCGAGCACGACCACGCGCCCGCCGGTCATGTACTCGCATCCGTGGTCGCCGACGCCCTCGACGACCGCGACGGCGCCGGAGTTACGCACGCAGAACCGCTCGCCGACCTTGCCACGCAGGAAGATCTCGCCGCCGGTCGCGCCGTAGCAGATCACGTTCCCCGCGATGATGTGCTCCTCGGCGGCGAACTGCGCCTCGTGCGGCGGCCGCGCGATGATCCGGCCGCCGGAGAGGCCCTTGCCCACGTAGTCGTTGGCGTCGCCGATCAGCCGCAAGGTGATCCCGCGAGGCACGAACGCGCCGAACGACTGTCCCGCCGTGCCGGTGAAGGTCACATCGATGGTGTCGTCGGGCAGGCCCTCGCCGCCCCAGCGCTTGGACAGCTCCGAGCCGAGCATCGTGCCGACGGTCCGGTTGACGTTGCGCACCGGCAGTTCCAGCCGCACCTTGTCACCCGAGGACAGCGCGCCCTCGGCGAGCTGGATCAGCGTGTTGTCCAGCGCCTTCTCCAGGCCGTGGTCCTGCGCGACGATCTGGTGCCGTGCCGCGCGCGGCTCCAGGTCGGGCACGTGGAAGATCGGCGTGAGGTCCAGCCCCGCGGCCTTCCAGTGCTCGATCGCGCGCCGCTTGTCCAGCAGTTCCGCGTGCCCGATCGCCTCGGCGATCGACCGGAAACCGAGCTGCGCCAGGTACTCCCGCACCTCCTGTGCGATGAACTCGAAGAAGTTGACCACGTACTCGGCCTTGCCGCTGAACTTCTCGCGCAGCTTCGGGTTCTGCGTCGCCACCCCGACCGGGCAGGTGTCGAGGTGACAGACGCGCATCATGATGCAGCCCGACACCACCAGCGGCGCGGTCGCGAAACCGAACTCCTCGGCGCCGAGCAACGCCGCGATCACCACGTCCCGGCCGGTCTTGAGCTGGCCGTCGGTCTGCACGACGATCCGGTCGCGCAGCCGGTTGGCCAGCAGCGTCTGCTGCGTCTCGGCCAGCCCCAGCTCCCACGGGCCGCCCGCGTGCTTGATCGACGACAGCGGCGAGGCGCCGGTGCCGCCGTCGTGCCCGGAGATCAGCACCACGTCGGCGTGCGCCTTCGAGACTCCGGCCGCCACCGTCCCCACCCCGACCTCGGACACCAGCTTCACGTGGATCCGCGCCGCCGGATTGGCGTTCTTGAGGTCGTGGATCAGCTGTGCCAGGTCCTCGATCGAGTAGATGTCGTGATGCGGTGGCGGGGAGATCAGCCCCACACCCGGCGTGGAGAACCGCGTCTTCGCGATCCACGGGTACACCTTCGCGCCGGGCAGCTGGCCGCCCTCACCGGGCTTGGCGCCCTGCGCCCTCTTGATCTGGATGTCGTCGGCGTTGACCAGGTACTCGCTCGTCACGCCGAACCGGCCCGACGCGACCTGCTTGACGGCGCTGCGGCGCTGCGGGTCGTAGAGGCGCTCCGGGTCCTCGCCGCCCTCGCCGGTGTTGGACTTGCCGCCGAGCCGGTTCATCGCGATCGCCAGCGTCTGGTGCATCTCCATCGAGATCGAGCCGTAGGAGATGGCGCCGGTGGCGAACCGCTTGACGATCTCGGAGACCGGCTCGACCTCGTCGATCGGCACCGGCGGGCGCACACCCTCCTTGAGCTCGAACAGCCCGCGCAGCGTCATCAGCTTCTCGGACTGCTCGTCGACCGAGCGCGTGTACTCCTTGAAGATGTCGTACTTCCCGGTGCGCGTCGAGTGCTGCAGCTTGAACACGGTGTGCGGGTTGAACAGGTGCGGCTCGCCGTCGCGCCGCCACTGGTAGTCCGAGCCCGTCTCCAGCTCGCGGTGGGACGGCCGCATCCCGTCGCGCGGGAATGCCCGCGTGTGCCGCTGCGAGACCTCGTCGGCCAGCGTGTCGAAGCCGACCCCGCCCAACCGTGACGTGGTGCCGCGGAAGCAGGTGTCGATGACCTCCGCGCCGAGCCCGATCGCCTCGAAGATCTGGGCGCCGGTGTAGGAGGCCACTGTGGACACGCCCATCTTCGACATGGTCTTGCGGACGCCCTTGCCCAGCGCCTTGATCAGGTTGCGGGTCGCCTGTTTCGGCGTGACGCCAGGGATCTTGCCCCGCTCGGCCAGCTCCTCGACGGTCGCCATCGCCAGGTACGGGTTGACCGCGGCCACGCCGTAGCCGATGAGCAGCGCGATGTGGTGCACCTCGCGGGCGTCGGCGGCCTCCACGACCAGGCCGACCTGCGTGCGGGTCTTCTGCCGTACCAGGTGGTGGTGCACGGCGCCGGTGAGCAGCAGCGACGGGATCGCGGCGTGCTGCTCGTCGACACCACGGTCGGACAGCACGATCACCCGCGCGCCGTCCTCGATCGCCTCCGACACCTCGGCGCAGATCTCGTCCAGCCGCCGCACCAGCGCCTTGCCGCCACCGTCCACTTCATACAGACCGTGCACCGTGATGGCCTGGAACTCGGGGAGGTCGCCGTCGTCGTTGATGTGCACGAGCTTGGCCAGCTCGTCGTTGTCCAGCACCGGGAACGGCAGCACGATCTTGCGCGCGTGCTCCGGTCCGGCGTCCAGCAGGTTCGGCTCCGCGCCCAGCTGGGTGCCGAGCGAGGTCACCAGCTCCTCGCGGATCGCGTCCAGCGGCGGGTTGGTGACCTGCGCGAACAGTTGCGTGAAGTAGTCGAAGATCTGCCGTGGCCGTGCCGACAGCGGGGCCAGCGGCGAGTCGTTGCCCATCGACCCGATCGGCTCGGCGCCGGCGCGGGCCATGGGTTCGAGGAGAGTCTCCAGCTCCTCCTGCGTGTAGCCGAACGCCTGCTGCCGCCGCACCAGCGACGCGTGCGTCGGTACCTCGCGTTCCCGCTCCGGCAGCTCCTCCAGCCGCACCATGCCCGCGTCGACCCATTCGTCGTACGGGTGCTGTGCGGCCAGCCCGCCCTTGATCTCCTCGTCGTCGATGATCCGGCCCTGCTCGGTGTCGACGAGGAACATCCGGCCCGGCTCGAGCCTGCCCTTGCGCACGATGGTCGACTGGTCGAGTTCGAGCACGCCGACCTCGCTGGCCAGCACGACAAGGCCGTCCTCGGTGACCCAGTAGCGGGCCGGGCGCAGGCCGTTGCGGTCGAGCACGGCGCCGATCTGCGTGCCGTCGGTGAACGACACCAGCGCGGGCCCGTCCCACGGCTCCATCAACGTCGAGTGGAACTCGTAGAACGCGCGGCGCGCCGGGTCCATCTCCTCGTGGTTCTCCCACGCCTCGGGGATCATCATCAGCACCGCGTGCGGCAGGCTGCGCCCGCCGAGGTGCAGCAGTTCGAGCACCTCGTCGAAGCTCGCCGAGTCGCTCGCGCCCCGCGTGATGATCGGGTAGATCCGCTTGAGGCGCCCGGGGATCAGGTCGGTGGCGAGCATCGACTCGCGTGCGTCCATCCAGTTCCGGTTGCCGCGCAGGGTGTTGATCTCACCGTTGTGCGCGACGTAGCGGTATGGGTGGGCCAGCGGCCACGACGGGAACGTGTTGGTGGAGAACCGCGAGTGCACGAGGCCGATCGCGCTCGTCACGCGCGGGTCGGTCAGGTCGCTGAAGAACTTCTCGACCTGCGGCTCGGTGAGCATTCCTTTGTAGACGATGGTGCGCGCGGACAGGCTGGGGAAGTACACGCCCTCGGGTTCCAGCGCGTGCTCGGCGCGCTTGCGGACGCAGAACGCGGCGCGCTCCAGCGCCAGCCCCACCACGCCGGTCTCGCGGGAGGCCAGGAACAGCTGGGCGAAGTGCGGCATCGTCGTGGCCGCGGTCGGCCCGACGTGGGCGGTGTCGACCGGCAGGTCACGCCAGCCGAGGACACGCATGCCCTCTTCGGCGGCGATACCCTCGATCGCGCTCATGGCACGGCCGCGCGCCGTCTCGTCGGTCGGCAGGAACGCCGTGCCGACCGCGTAGGCGCCCGGTTCGGGCAGATCGAAGTCGACGACCTCGCGGAAGAACGCGTCCGGGACCTGGATCAGGATTCCGGCGCCGTCGCCCGTTTCCGGTTCGGCGCCCCGTGCCCCACGGTGCTCGAGATTACGCAGCGCGACGAGTGCCTTGCGCACGATCTCGTGATCTCGCCGTCCGGCGAGGTCGGCGACGAAGGCAACGCCGCATGCGTCGTGCTCGTACTGGGCGTCGTAAAGGCCCTTGGGCTCACTCGGGCTGTGGCGGGTCACGGCTGGCCGCCTCCTAAGGCGTCGGCGGTCGCAGGAAGTAACCCGTTCGTGCCAAGTCGTGTCGACCTGGTAACGCAGTTGTCCCGGACCGCGATGGTCAGTCGAGAAGCTTCTGGCGTGCGCCGGCGTCGAGGCAGGCTGCATCGCCGGGCCACACTTCGCTGGGTGGCCGAGTGGTGTTAGTGCTCTCCGTCCGTATTCGGCGCGCGACAACCCCCGTCTGTGGTGGGATTGCCGCGGCGCGCTTGTTACTCCCGGGTTCTCCGGGGTCTTATGACACTAGTGTGAATTCGCCGTTATCGATATACGTCGGATGCCCCTCGTGGGAAATGCCACGTCGGAGTTGACTCCGGCCCCTTGAGCCGTCCTCCCCCGCAGAGGGGGTGGTGACCAGGTCAAATGCCGTTTCCGGAGCGCTCCGTGATCGATTCACCCATTAGGGACACGGTAACCGAGGTGTTATCGAATCAGCGGGATCACGCCGCCGTCGCGGGGGCGGTTCGCGGAGGCTGGAGCGCGGCTTCACCCGCCTTCGTGAGCACCGCGGGCACCCGTTCGCCGGGCCGCCCGTCACGGGCAGCGGCGATCAAGCCCAGGTTGGCGAGGTGTCGCGCGCACGACTGGTCGCAGATGGCGAGGCCGTCGATGAACAGGTCCGGTTCGCTACTCAGAGTGAGCTCGGCGGGGCCGATGGCCACCGCGCGAAGGGTGGCCCGTTCGCGATGATTCAGTTCGGGGTCATTGCTACTCATCTCACACGCCTTCCTTTCCGGCGTGTCTTGATTTAAACCCGAGTCGACTCGAAAACCGGGGAAATTGTGCGGTATGTCTCGCACCAGGTTGGGCGGAGATCGACACGGGTTGTGATACTGGGCTGATGGACGGACTGCTGATGCGCTTCCTCGGTCACTCGACAGTCCGTCTGGAGATCGCCGGGCGCGTGGTGCTCACCGATCCCGTACTCACAGCGCGTGTCGGCGGGCTCACCCGGGTCGCCCCGCCGCTGGAGCCGCGGATGTGGGCCGGCGTCGGTCTCGTCCTCATCTCGCACCTGCATGGCGACCACCTGCACGTGCCGTCGCTGCGCCTGCTCGACGACGTGCCGATCGTGGTACCGCGCGGCGCGGGCAAGTGGCTGCGCACGCGCGGGTTCACCCACGTCAGAGAGCTGGACGTGGGTGAGGAACTGGTCGAGGGTGGGCTGCGGGTCACCGCGCTGCGGGCCGAGCATTCGGGACATCGGTGGGGTCCGCGGTTCACGCACGGCCCGCAGGCGCCCGCACTCGGGTACCTCGTCGAGGGCGACGGCTCCCGCGTGTACGTGGCGGGTGACACCGATCTGTACGACGGGATGGCGGAACTGTCCGCAGTGGACTCCCGAGTGGATGTGGCGCTGCTGCCCGTCTGGGGCTGGGGCCCGAACCTCGGCCCCGGGCATCTCGACCCGGAGCGCGCGGCCGAGGCCGTCCGGCTCGTGCGGCCCCGGATCACCGTGCCGGTGCACTGGGGCACACTTGCCGTGCCGGGACTGGCCAGGACGCGCCGGATGCGCCGCCTGCTCGTCGAACCCCCACACCGCTTCGCCGCCGCGGCGGCCGGACAGACCGAGGTGCTCGTGACACAACCGGGAGACGAGGTCGCTCTGTCAGAGGTACCTCGGTGACGCTCGCGCTCGACTGGTCGAACACCTCCGCGATCGGGTATCCCACGCTGTTCCTCGGCGTGCTGCTCGGCTCGATCGTGCCGATCGTGCCCACCGGGGCGCTCGTCGGCGCCGCCGCCGCGGTCGCGATGACCACCCCGCACCTGTCGCTGCCGCTCGTGCTGCTGCTGTCCGTGCTGGGCGCGGGTCTCGGCGACGTGACGACGTTCGCCGTCGCCCGCCTCGGCAGTGACGCGGCGGTGCGATGGCTCGCGCGCGGGCAGCGACCCGAACGGCTCGCCGCCACGCAGGCGCGGTTCCAACGGCAGGGCTGGCAGCTCGTGGTCGTCGGCCGCCTGATCCCGGCGGGCCGCATCCCGGTGCTGCTCGCGGCCGGCGCGGTGGCCTACCCGTGGCGGCGCTTGCTGCCCGCGACGCTCGCGGCGTGCCTGCTGTGGGCGGTGGCGTATGCGCTGCTCGGGGTGGTGAGCGGGGGTATCTTCGACTCGCCGCTGGTCGCCACGTTGCTGGCCGCGGTGCTGGTGCTGCTGGTGACCGGCGTGGTGAATCTGGTGGCGCGGCGCCGCCGGGAGAGGGCGAAAGTACATCGATGACGGAAGCGGAGCGGGGACGGCTGCTGCGGCGCGGGCGCACGATCGCCCGCGTTGCCTTTGTCTGGCTCACCGTGGCCTTGGCATTGCACGGTCTCGACCTGTGGCTCGACGGGTTCTCGATGCCCCGGTGGTGGCAGCCGATCGTGTGCGCGCTGGCGCTCGGCCTGCTGACGAGCGTGGTGTGGCCGCTGGTGCTGCGAGTCGCGCTGCCACTGGCGCTGTTCACGCTGGGCATCGGGAGCTTCCTGCTGCTGGGCGTCGGCGCGTTCGCCGCGCTCTGGGCGGTGCCTGGCGTCGAGGTCGACGGACTGCGCACCGCGGTGCTCGTCGTGCTCGGCATCTCGGTGGTCAATGCCCTGGTCACCAGCCTGTTCGCGATCGACGAGGACGAGTTGTTCTTCCGCCGCGCGGTGCGCCGCAGTCGTCGCGGGCCGGACTGGGACGGTGATCTTCCGCGGGGCGTGATCTTCCTGCAGGTGGACGGCCTCGGCTACGACGTCGTGCGCCGCGCGGTGCGCGACGGCGACATGCCGACGCTCGCGCGATGGCTGGCGCGGGACACCCACAAGCTCACCAAGTGGCACACCGACTGGAGCTCGCAGACCGGGGCGAGCGTGTGCGGCATCCTGCACGGCTCCAACTACGACATCCTCGGGTTCCGTTGGTACGAAAAGGATCGCGACCATGTCCTGGCGTGCGCCCACCCGAAGGACGCGGTCGAGATCGAGCGCCGCCATTCCGACGGACGCGGCCTCCTCGCGGGCGACGGCGCCAGTCACGGCAACCTCTTCACCGGCGACGCCCCGCACTACAGCCTCACCATGAGCGCGGTGTCGGTGTTGCTGCCCAAGGGTTTGCGCCGCCGTCGTCGAGACAAGATCGGCACCGGCTACTACGCCTACTTCGCGAACCCGCTCAACGCCATACACACGCTCGTCTCCGCGCTGACGGATGTCGCCCGTGAACTGTCCGCATCAGCGAGACAACGCCGAGCCGGCGTGCGCCCCCGTGTCAAGCGTGGCGGCTTGTATCCCCTGGCCCGCCCCGGCACCACAGTCATCTCCCGGGACATCGTGGTGTCGGCGGTGCTGGAGGACATGCTCGACGGCCGCCCGGTGGTCTACGCCGACTTCCTCGGCTATGACGAGGTCGCGCACCACTCGGGCATCGAACGGTTCGACACGCTGGCGGTCCTGCGCGCGATCGACCAGCAGATCGGCCGCCTGCACCGCGCGACCAAACTCGCCCCGCGCCGCTACCATCTCGTCGTACTGTCCGATCACGGTCAGACCCAAGGCTGGGCCTTCGCCGACCGCTTCGGCGAGTCGGTCGAGGAGCTTGTCGGACGGCTGTGCGGCGGCCCCACTCCGCAAGCCGAAGCCGTCTCGGGTGGCGGCCCCATCGCGCGACGCCTGCGAGCGCGCGCTTCCCGGGCGAGCGGCCGCATCGAACACCGCAAACGCGGCGACGCCACCAAGCCCGAGGTGATGCGCGTGGCCCCGGGCGTGGTCGTCACGGTCTCGGGCCACATCGCCATGGTCTCCTTCACCGAGTTCGACGGTCGCGTCACACTGGAAACCATCGAACGCGAGCATCCTGAGTTGCTGCCCGCACTGGTCGACCACCCCGGCGTGGGCTTCCTGCTCGTCCGCAGCGCGGAGTTCGGCCCGGTCGTCCTGGGCCGCGACGGCCTGCATCGCCTGGAAACGGGCGTCATCCTCGGCGAGGACCCACTACAGGGCTACAGCCCGCACGCGGTGGATTTGATCAAGCGCGTCGACACCTTCCCCCACTGCGCCGACATCATGATCAACAGCCGCTACGACCCGGAAACCGATGAGGCCTCCCCGTTCGAACCCCATGTCGGCTCCCATGGCGGCTTGGGTGGACCACAAGAACGCGGTTTCCTGATCTATCCGGAGGAGTTCGAGCCCCCTGGAGAACCGGTCGGCGCAGAGGCGATGCACAAACTGTTCAGGTTGTGGCTGACCAAGCTCGGACACCCGGAGCCGGCCCAGTGACGCGCTGACTACGTGCGCACGACGTGGTGCTCTGACGGTCGCGCGGCCCGTCGTCAGGGCACGTGTGCCACGGCGGTGGCGATCACTTCGGCGGTC
>DASZUO010000222.1:0-1612 GCA_035547575.1 Amycolatopsis sp.
AGCGCGTTCTCGGTCTCGGTCTGCCGCATCAGCAGCGCGGCTTCGCCGTCGGCGGTGACCACGAGACACTGGTAGGTGTAGTAGCCCGGGGTCGCGTGCCCGGACAGATAGCACACGTTCTCCGGCGTGTGCACCACGACGGCGTCCAGTCCTTCGGCCCGCAACGTCTCGCGCAAGGTGGCGAGGCGCCGGTCGTACTCGGACTCAGGAAATACGGGCGACATGATCGACTCCTGCAGACAGGTCGGTGAGATAGGTCAGGTGTTCGCGGGTGCGGGCGACTTCGGCGGCGGATACCTCCACAATGGACACATCCTCACCGCGGCCCGCGGTGATCAGCCGCTGCCCGGAGGGGCTCCAGGCGCCGCTTTCGCCGAAGTACCGTTCGCCGGCGATTTCGCCGACAGCGTTGACGACGAGGGTGTAGATGGTGTTCTCGAGCGCGCGGGCCGGGTGGTACACGCGGTAACGGTGTTCGGTGGGGCCGGTCGCGAAAGCGGAACAGAACAGCACCGCGTGTGCTCCCGCCCTGGCGTAGGCCCGCGCCGGTTCGGGGAAACCGGCGTCATAACACACGCCCAGCCCCAGCGAAACTCCGGCGACGTCGAGCATGAGCAGGCCGCTGCCCGGTTCGAAGACCTGCTTTTCGGTGCCCCACAAGTGGTTCTTGTCGTACTGGCCGCGTACAGTGCCGTCCGGGCCGAGCACCACCACCGCGTTGCGTGGCTTTCCCTCGGCGGCGACGGACGCACCGAGCAGCACCCAGGTTCCGGTCTCGGCCGCCGCTTCGGCCAGCGGGCCGAGCGCCGCCGGCGTCAGCGACCACGCCGGGTCCGCCGCGATGGCGTCCAGGTCGTATCCGCACGCGAAGAGCTCCGGGAACGCGAGCACGTCAGTGTTGACGTCGCGCACCAGCCCGGCCGCGCGGTTCAGGTTGGCGCGCAGGTCGCCGGGGCGGCCGGCCAGCTGCCCGAGCGCGATCCTCAAGCCGCCGCCCCGATCAGCATCGCCCGGTACAGGCCCACCGACTCCACCAGTTCGTCGAGCACCACGTGCTCGTCGACCGCGTGCATCACCTCCAGCCTGCCGGGGCCGCACACCAGCGCGGGTACCCCGGCCGCCCGGAAATGCGTCATGTCGCAGTTCACCGTCAGCCCGCCGAGCGTGTCGTTCGCCCCGTGCGCGGCCAGCGCGTGGCGGCACGCCACGACGAACGGATGCTCCGCCGGTGTCTCCGACGGGCCGCCCGTACTCGGTGCACAGTCCACAATGGATGCCTTGCCGAGTCCGCTCTCGTTGTATGCGGCGAGGATCTCATCGATGGCGGCGAGCACCGACTCCGCCGGTTCGTCCGGCAGCAGGCGCCGGTCGAGCGTGATGCGGCAGCGTTCCGGCACCGCGTTCGGCGCCTCCCCGCCTTCGATGAGCACCGGTGTGCAGGTGGCCGCGCCGAGCAGCGGATGTACCCGCCCGGCGAGCGCCGCGCTGTAGTCCTCCAGCCGCCTCAGCACGACGGCGGCCGCGTTGACGGCGTTGACCCCGAACTGCGGCGTCGCGGCGTGCGCGGCCACGCCGACGACCTCGATGACCGGCCGGACCGAACCCTTGTGCG
>DASZUO010000223.1:0-22006 GCA_035547575.1 Amycolatopsis sp.
TACACCTCGGCCCGATCACCGCAGACGTGCACCGTGCCGGCCACGCGCAACGCGGGATTGGCCCACGGGATCGGCTCGGACACAAGGAAGTCGACCTTGGCCGCGCCCGGCCCGTACCGGTATCGCTCCAGCCCCCGACGATAGCCGCCCGGCAGCAGCGGACCGGCGATGTCGAGGAGGTTCCGCGGGCCGATGTCGAGCAGCACGGCGCGGAACCGGGACAGCTCCCGGAGATCCGACACGGGGGCGCCGGTGTGCAGGATACCGCCGTGGGCGAGAAAATCGTCGGCGAGCGCGTTGGCGATCCGCTGACTGCCGCCGCGCACGATCGGCCAGCCGGTGGTGTGCGCGAGGTGCCCGAGCAGCAGAATGATCCCGGCGGCCGGCAGGCTCGGCAGATGTCCGATCCCGTGCCCGGCGACCCCGGCCAGCATCGCCGGTGCCACGTCGCCACGGAAGACGTGTTTGGAGAATTCCGTTCCCTGCGACAGAATCCGCGACGGGAGAGCGAGCGGGCCACGGAGATCCACTGGCAGGCGGCGCTGATCGGACAGCAATGTGTCCACAATGGTCCGGCTGTGCGTGACGAGCGGCCGCAGCAGCCTGCGGTAGCGACGGCCGTCGCCACCCAGTTCCTCGCACGTGCGTTGCAGGCTGCGATAGGCGACGCCGGCACGCCCGCCGTCGAGCGGATGCCCGTACGCGATCTCCGGCTGGCACAACTCCACGCCGCGTGCGGCCAGGTCGAACTCGCGAAAGAAGCGGGACGCCGCCGCCATCGGGTGCACCCCCGAGCAGTGGTCGTGTACGACGTCGTCGTCGAAGAGGGCCTTCGACCGCAACCCGCCGCCGAGGCCGAGCGCACCCTCGGCGAGTTCGACCCGCAAGCCGGCTCTGGCGAGGATCACCGCGGCGGCGAGGCCGTTCGGTCCGGAGCCGACGACGATCGCATCGCTGGAAGCCATGCCTCCACTATCGGGGCAGGGCGGGCCATACCGCAAAACGGCGGTGCGCCGCGCTGTGCCCTCTCATCCCGCTCGCCGCCATGATCGCGGAACCCGGTGCGGTCTGGCCGAAGTGGACACTTCACCCGAGGCAGGCCGCGCCCACCTGGCGGAAGCCAGCGCGCGGCTCGCGCTGGCGAACCCGTACTGAGCCGTCGCCTGCCTCAGCTCAGGAGATCGAGCACGCTGGTCATGCCGACCTGCTTCGACGTCGCCCGCGTGGTCTCCTGGACGTGCGCGCGCCACAACCGTTCGGCGGCGGCGACCTGGCTGGCCGCGATCAGGTCGAGGATCTCCGCGTGCACCCGGTGCGAGTTCGTGCGCCAGGACGGCCGCTTGCGTGGATGCGGCGCCTGGACCGCGGCGACCACCTGCGAATGGCGGGCGGCGATGTCGTCCAGCATCGCGTACAGGAACAGCAGCGTCTGGTTCCGCGTCGCCTCGACGAGGTGGCGGTGGAACCGGGCCGCCGCCACCCGGAACTCCTCCAGGTCGTCGAGCGCTTCCTCCTCGGCCTGCAGCGTGGCCCGCAGATCGGCGAGCCACGGCTTCGTCTTGCTGTCGGCAAGGATGTGCACGGCGCCGACCTCCAGCACGAGGCGCGCGGCGAGCACGTCCACGACCTTCGTGTCGCCTGCCTGCAGGAGCAGGCCGGCATACTGCGAGGCGACGCTGAGTTGCGGCACCTGGATCTGGGCACCGCCGCGTGAGCCACGGTGCACGGCGATGAGAGACTCGGACTCCAGGATCCGCAGTGCCTCCCGCAGCGTGGGGCGGGAGACTCCGAACTCCTTCATCAGCTCACCCTCGGTGGGCAGCTTGTCCCCGTCGGTCAGCTCGCCCCGGACGATCCGGCGGCGGATCTGACTCGCGACGAGCTCGGACGCCTTCGGAACCCGCAGTTTCTCGTACGGCTCCCGCGGGGTATCGGCTCGCGGAATCGGCGGCACGCTCATGGTCAAACCGTATCATCCGCCGACCTGGTGAGCTGATGAAGTGCACCAGCACAGTCCCTTATCAACGATTATTGGGTTGTATTATTTAGTCTTGAGTCTCGATTCGATTCACCTGCTGCCGATCGGCGCTGCCGGTGCGGCCCCGTCAGCTGCCGGCCCAGAGGTCTCTCGGGCAGTTCGAACAGCGCCTGCGAGGTGCCCCAGGCCCGTGCCAGCCGTGGCCGCTCTCGGACTGGCTTCAACGGTTGCGTGCTAGTGCGACGTATATTACTGATGTAACCTTATGCTCCGGACTGGCTAGGAGAGGGCAGCGTGGACTACGAAACAATCTTGGTCGAACGGCGTGACCACATCACGACCATCACCTTGAACCGCCCGGATGCCCTCAACGCCTTCAACGACACGATGTGTGCCGAGTTCGCCGCGCTCTGGAGCGACATCCGGGATGACGACGACGTGCGGTGCGTCGTGCTGCGCGCGGCAGGCGACCGGGCGTTCTCCACCGGCGCCGACAGCCGGGCGGGCCGCACCTACCCGAGCAACATCTGGAACCGCGGCGACCCCGGCGACGAACTCGGCCCCAAGCGCAACAAGGTGTGGAAGCCGGTGATCTGCGCCATCCACGGGATGTGCGCGGGCGGGGCGTTCTACTGGGTCAACGAGGCCGACATCATCATCTGCTCGGAGGACGCGACCTTCTTCGACCCGCACGTCACCTACGGGCGGACCTCCGCGCTGGAACCGATCGGGATGCGTTACCGGATGCCGCTCGGTGAGGTGCTCCGGGTCGTGCTGCTCGGCCTCAACGAGCGGATGTCCGCGGAGCGGGCGCGTGAGATCGGGCTGGTCAGCGAAATCGTTCCCGGGCACCAGCTGCACGCCAGGGCGCAGCAGCTCGCCGAGATCGTCGCGAGCAAGCCGCCCACCGGCATCCAGGGCTCCATCAAGGCCATCTGGCAGTCGATCGACATCCCGCGCGCGCAGGCGCTCGACCTGGCCACGAACTATCCGATCGTGTCCAAGACCGTGCAGACACCGGAAACCCTCGACACCACGTCCCGGCCGGGATGGACGTTGCGCTGACCGCGAGAACGAGTTCGGAGTGACCCGAGGATCGACGGTTCCGTCGCCGTCGCCGCGCTGCGGTTCACCCCGCGCGGAGTCTGAGCGACTCGGGAGCCGGTAAAACCGTCAGGCCGTGGGCGGGCCATTCCCGACCGTGGCGGCGGCCATCAGGTGTTCGAGCAGGCCCACCAGAACCTGCTTGCCTGCCTCCCGGTCGCGGACGTCGCAAAGCTGGATCGGGACACCCTCGTCGAGGTCCAGCGCGCTCCGGACTTCATCGGCGTTGTATATCTCGGCCCCGTCGAAACAGTTCACGCCGACGATGAACGGAATGTCACGGGATTCGAAGAAGTCCACCGCGGGGAAGCAGGCTTCGAGCCGCCGGGTGTCGACGAGTACGACGGCACCCAGGGCACCGCGGGAGAGTTCACGCCACATGAACCAGAATCGATCCTGCCCGGGCGTGCCGAAAAGGTACAGCACCACATCGGAGTTGATCGTGATACGACCGAAGTCCAGTGCGACGGTGGTACTGGTCTTCTGTTCCACCCCAGTCAGATCGTCCACAGTGGAGCTCACCTCGGTGAGACGTTCCTCGGTACGCAGGGGCGGAATCTCGCTCACCGACGACACCAATGTGGTCTTTCCGACACCGAAACCACCGGCCACCAAGAACTTGACCGCCTGCGCCCCCGCCAACTCCGGGCTTTGGCCGCCGTCAGAGCCTGCGTACACCATCAAGCACCGCCTGCAAAAGTTTGATGTCCGGCCGTGCTTTCGCCGCCGGAGGAGACCGGAAAATGAGATGCCCCGAATCGATCAAATCGCTGACCAACACCTTCACGGCAGCCAGGAGAAGATCCAGCTTGGCCGCGATCTCGGCGATCGACAACGGCCGCCCCTGACACATCCGCAGAATTTCACCATATTCCCAGTCCCAGTCCGCGGAGTTCGCAGCGGGCCGCACCGCCACGACGAGTGTGATGAGGTCCAGATCGTGCACGTCGGCCCCGGCGCGGCCACGCGTCACCGCGAATGGTCGCACCAGAGGGCCGGCGTCATCGTCGAACCACGAGTCGTCGTCGGTGGTCATTGCATGTGCGGATCCATCCGCACGTCAACCTGCGGCTTGCGCGGACTGGATGACAAATTCTGCCCCACCTTCTCCACGACCACGGCCATCTCGTAGGCGACCATGCCCAGATCCGCGCTCGCCGACGCGAGCAACGCGAGACAGGCGCCGACACCGGCTTCGGTCACCACGAGGAAGCCACGTTCGAGCTCCACAACAGTCTGCTGAACCTGTCCCTTGTCGAACTGCGTTCCCACACCCCGCGACAAACTCCGGAACGCGGACGCCATCGCCGCGAGATGCTCGCCGTCTTCGCGGAGAAGACCGGAAGATCGTCCCAAGAGGAGGCCGTCCGCCGAGAGCACCACCGCTCGCTCGGCGCCGCGGAGCCGCTTGACGAGGTCGTCGAGCAACCAGCCCAGCCCACTGCTCCCCTTGGCCTCGACCGCCACATCGTCGTTCATATCCCTGACCATCCGCCTTTATAGATTGTGCTGACCCGACGATGTATCACGACGTCCCTGAAGCGTGCCCCGCTGGAAGGAGGCCATGGAGTTCCGTGCCTGCTCCGGGCTGCGGGTCTGCCGGGGTTCGTTCGTGGTTTCAGCCGCCGGAGGCGCGTCCACCTGTAGCTGAGGGGCCAAGTTCGCCTGACGGCGCCGCCGCGGCAGCGGACGGCGGGGCCGCTGCGAAAGGTCCTGTGGGCCCGAAGCCCATGCCGGCGACCCGTTGTCGCGGACGCCGTTGGACGAATCCCTTGGCGCGTGACCGTTGCCGTTGCGGGTCGAACGACCGACGTCGTCCGGGCTTTGCCACCCCGGCGACGAGAAGATGCTTTCCACCGGCTCGTCCACCGGCCACTCCCCGGCGGAGTCGATCGCCGCCACAGCGGGCACGGACTCCGGCGCGGCCATCCCGTTCTGCCGGTGCCGCGGTGCCCGCATGGCCACGCCAACGGTGGCGACTGCCTCGTCCGCGACCGCAACGGTCATGGTGTTGTCGTCACGTTCGTCATCGGGCGCGATGGCCTTCGCGGGAATGAGCACAATGGCTTTGATACCACCGTAGGCCGACTCCACCAGTGTGACGGTGACGTCGTGCCGGGCGGCCAGTTGCGCGACCACGAACAGTCCCAGCCGCCGCTGGCCTGCCAGTGCCATCGCTTCGAAGTCGGGCGGGTTGCGCAGCGTTTCGTTGAACTCCTCGCGTTCGTCGGCGGGGATGCCGAGGCCCTGGTCCTCGACCTCCACCACCACGCCCTTGCCGACCAGGTTGCCACGCAGCGTCACCGGAGAGTCCGGCGGGGAGAACGACGTCGCGTTGTCCACCAGTTCGGCGAGCAGGTGGATGAGGTCGGCGACCACCACGCCCAGCAACCGTACCTGCGGCAGCCGGACCGGGCTGACCCGCTCGAAGTTCTCGGTCTCGGAGATCGCACTGCGCACGATCTTGTCCAGCGCCACCGGGTTCCGCCACTTCCGGCCCGGCTGGCCACCACCGAGGATCAGCAGGTTCTCCGCGTTGCGCCGCGCGTGCGTGGTCAGGTGGTCGAGCTGGAACAGCAACTGAAGATGCTCCGGATCGCTCTGCTTCGCCTCGGCGATGTCCAGCACTTCCAGTTGCCGGTGCACGACGACCTGGCTGCGGTGCGCGATGGCGAGGAACACCTTGTTGATGCCGCCGCGCGTCTTCGCTTCCGCGGCGGCGGCGGAGATCGCCGTGCGCTGGGCCTTGTTGAAGGCGTTGGCGACCTGCCCGATCTCGTCCACGCCTTCGTCGAGCGGGTCCACCTCGGAGTCGACGTCGACATCCACGCCGTCGCGCAACCGCTGCACGATGGACGGCAGTCGCTCGTCGGCCAGCTCCAGCGTTTTCGAGTGCAGCGCCTGGAGCCGCCGGACGAGCCTGTTCGCCAGCCGGATCGCGATCAGCAGCGCGGCGACCGCCACGAGTATCGCGGCGATACCGATGGTGACCGACCGGGTGAGCGCGGTGTTGGCGTTGGCGGTCGCGCCCTGCGTCGCTTTCTGGAAGAACTGCGACCACAGGTTCAGCAGCCCCGTACTGACCTGGTTCGACACATCCTGGAGGGCGGCCGAACTGAGCGCGGTGTCGCCGGTCTGGATCACGCTGTTCTCGGCGGACTGCAGCGTCTTCCACGCGTCACTGCTGATCAGTGCCTGGTACAGGCCACCCTCGTCACCGGTGAGCCGGAACGCCAGCCCGGCGAGTTGCTGGCGGTAGGCACCGACCTGCTGCGCGAACTGCAGGTTTTCGCTGGGCGTCAGGCGACCGGTGGCGACCGCACCCGCGGCGAGCGCGTCGGCGCGGTTCTGTGCTTCCACCACCTGGAAAAGGTCGGCCACGGTCAGCTCGCGGTGCGCCGTGTCCGGGTCGGGCGCCGTGTACACGATGCCCTGGTATGCGATGGAACTGACGTTGGCGAACTGGGTGTAGAAGGCGTCGACGTCGACAAGCGATATCTGACCGGTGTCGACCCGGTTCCGGATGACCGGCAACTGCGGAATCACGCTGTTCAGCGACCCCAGCGCCGGAAGCATCGCTTCCATGCCGAGATCCGTCATCACGGAGGCGAACTGGTTGATGCCGCCGAGCAGCTTGTCGAAGTTGGCCCGTACCGCGGGCAGCTGCGCGATCGCCGCCTGGTCGCGACCGACCGCGAGCATGCTCAGCCTTCGCTCGGTCTGCACCATCTGTGAGTAGATGATGGTGAGCTGGCGGGTCTGGTCCAGGTGCGACGCCCAGGTGCGTTGCTTCGCCGCGTCGGACACGAGGTAGCCCGGTATGCCAACGCCCGCGATGAGCAACACCGTGCTCGGCACCAGCACGATGGCCAGCACCCTGGCCCGGATGCTGGTGAGCCTCCTGCCCCGCCATGAGAACAGCGATGCCAGCCTGTGCCGCAATGAGATCACCGCGGAGCTTCCTGGTCTCGACGTGCCCACCCTACCGCCGCCCTGTCCCAACTAGTTCGAAAAGTTTCCGTGCCACCGTGCCCGAGCGGGCTGCCGTCCCGGTAAGCGCTTTCCGGGTGGCGATCGCGAAAGACAAGTATCACGGCGGCGCGAGCCATCTAAGCAGAACGACGAGAACATGTATAGGCTCAACATCATCGTCGTTGGTCCGTACAGAGTAGCGAGTACTCCGGGCTGTTCGCCGTTGTGACACTTGGCATCCCGCGTGTTCGAGCCGCGTTGGAAAGCGCTTTCTGCGACAGGGCCCGACCGCACTGTCGTACCCTGCGCTTCGAAACTAGGGTGCTTGGTCGAGATTCGCCCGGCGGTCGGAACGTTCCGTGAGTCCGTACGCGGTCTCGCCGTCCCATTCCCAGCGCGCGAAGGTCTGCGCGAACACCGTCAAGTCGCCCTGGGTGCTCGCGCCGAACGCCATGCCGAGTCCCGGCAACGCAGTGGCCACGGTCGTCGCGGCGGTAGTACCGTGAAGTTCGTGCTCGCCCTGCGGCGTGCGCAAGACGATCGAGAGCTTCTCGTCACGTAGCCGCAGGCCACCCAGCTTCGGTGCCTCGACCACCTCGGCGGGCCGCAGCACGCCGTCCTCGACCACATAACCCACGTCGAGATTGAGGCGGCCCGTGGGGTCCCACATCCGCATCAATCCGAAGGCACGGCCGCTCGGGAAGGCGGCGCCGATCATGGTGTGACCGCCGAAGTGCTCGGTGGCGTGGCCGCGTTGTCCGCGGGAGTGGTCACGCGTACCGCTCCCGTTGAACTCGACGGTCCGGTCCTCGAGCCGCACGCGTCCGGTGGCGCGCAACGACTGCTGGTAGTGCTGGCTCGCCCACGACTGCTCACTCATGGCGGCGGCCGCGGAATGCCCTGCCGCGGCAGGGTCCCACGCCGGTGTTACACACTCGATGTCGAGCTCGATCGACAGCCGCTCCTTGGGCCCGTCCGGCAGCAGCCCGGCGCGCATCTCGTCGTAGGACGAGCGCACGGCCACCCCGTCGAACGTGACCTTCCAGCGCCGGAACGGCTCCACGCAGCGGTACACGAGGTTCGAGCCCGCCGGGCGCTCATCCGGAGCGGTGCGATGGTAGGAGAAGCTGGTCAGCACGCCCTCGTCGCCGGGAAGCGAGCACAGCAACTGGTCTTCCCACAACCCGAAATCGTCCGGCCAGGTGCCGAGGTGCGTCCAGAGCCCGATACCGGGCTCCGGGTCGTAGGCGGCGAAGAGGAAGTTCTCGGCGAACCGCCACTTGCCGGACGGCGCTTCCTTCAGCGCTTGTTCCAGTGAATCATCCAGTCCTGACGAGAGTTCCGATGCCATCGGCAGTCCTTTCTCACGGACTCGTCGGATTACGGCAGAACACTGTCACAGGCCCGAATGGCCGACAAGAAGGATCCGATCATGGGCAGCTGCCGCCGCGTTGGTAGCGTTGCGCACCCGCGCAACACACGTGTGACGCTTGAACGTCATGTGTACAGCCAAATTCCACGGTACGGGAAGGGCAGGGACGGCACCATGGGCGCATGCCGCCAGACACAGGTCGAGAAGCCGGCGACGCGCGAGAAGCGGAACGCGGACGGTGTGGCATGAACGCGATCCGGCTCACGGACCCGATCCGGGGCAGCAGCGAACCCGACCGCTTCTGGACCTTGACCAACGTCGGCGAAGCCACGCCTGACGTGCTGTCACCGCTGTGCTGGTCGGTATGGGGTGACGGCGTCGAGTTCGGCGGGCGGGCGTCGCTGTGCGACCTCGGCGCCCTGCCGAAGTCCGCCGTGCGGCGTTCGGAGAATCCGAACGAGCTGCTGACAGCCTGTTTCTACGGGCGGCAGGCGATGAACATCGACCTCACCCGCGACGTGATGGCCACGGTCCCCGGCAGCAACGCCGACGACTTCGAAGCCGACATCTGCGGGTCGGTGCGGCCGGATGCCAAACCCGTGCCCAACTCCAACCGGCGGCTGCCGGTCGTGGCGGTCAAGGCGCCCGCCACTTTTCTGCGGCACGGCAGGCAAGTACGCCGATTGCACGATGACCAGCTGAACTGGTGGCAGCGAGAAATCCTCGGCGGCTCCACGGACGATCCGCTCGCACTGTTCAACGAATCCGCGGACCGGTTCCGGATCGCGATGCGCGTGCACGTCCGCGCCCGGATGATCGTCCAGGCCCTGCGCTCCCAGGTGCTGGCGGCGCTGGAGGACGGCGTGAAGGAATCCGTGGGCGCACTGCTGTCCGGCCACGGCAACGTGCTCGAGACCGCCATGGCCGACGACCTCTGGCTGCTGGGCCGCGAGGAGCTGTCACTTGACACATTCCTTTCCCGGCACGGCTTCCACGGGCCCAACGAAGGAAACCTGATCGGTCATTCCTGGCGCGAGAACCCGGCCACGGTGCTCAATTTCGCGAAGGCGACCGCGGAACGCGCCGAAACCGACCGGCCCTGCGAACGCGAAGGACGGGCCGTGGCGGCACATCAACGCGCACTGGCCGAACTGCCGGGTGGCCCGTCGCGCCTGCTCCGCATCCTGCTGAAGGCCGCAGGCACGCACACCCGCTACATGGAACTGACGAAATCCTCTTACCTCACCGCCATCGACGGCTGCCGCCGGGGTGCGCGCGAGCTCGGCGCTGCCCTCGTCGCGAAGGGCGTGCTGGAGGAAGCCGACGACGTGTTCTACTTCGACCGGGAAGAACTGAACGTGGGTCTGGGCGCGGAAGCGGCCGAGCAGGTGAAGTTCCGCAAGGCACGCCGGGAGGAATACCGGGCGCTGGAGCTGCCGTCCTTCTTCACCGGAATGCCTGAGCCGATTGCGGCGCAGCAGGCCGAGGACACCGGGCGCGAAGTCATCCACGGCACCCCGGGCGGGCCCGGTCGCGTCGAAGGGAAGGTGCGAGTCGTCGTCGACCCGGACGTCGCGGAACCACTCGACGACGGGGAGATCCTCGTCTGCCGGTTCACCGATCCGGGCTGGACGCCACTGTTCAGCCTGGCCAGCGGGGTGGTGATCGACATCGGCAGCGCGGCGAGCCACGGCGCGATCGTGGCCAGGGAACTCGCGCTGCCCTGCGTGATCGGCACCGGCGACGGCAGCAGGCACCTCCACAACGGTGACCTCGTCCGCGTTGACGGAGACGCCGGCGTTGTCACAGTTCTGCGCCGCGCCCAGTCGGTCGATCAGGTCGGTGACTGATTTGGCTCAGGACCCCGCTCCCGCTGTCGTCGCACTCGACGGAACCAGCGACCATTCCCGGGAGCTGCTGGGGGGCAAGGCCTGGAGCCTGAACCGGATGCGCGCGCTCGGACTGCCGGTTCCCCCGGCGTTCGTGCTCACCACGGCCTGTTGCGAGCGGTTCCGCGCCAACGGCGACAAGCTGCCCGACGACGTGTGGCGGCAGGTGGTGGCCGGCATCGCCATGCTGGAGCGGGGCACGGACCGGAAGTTCGGCGCGCCCCACCGCCCGCTGCTGGTGTCGGTGCGGTCCGGGGCCGCCATCAGCATGCCCGGCATGATGGACACGGTGCTCAACCTCGGCATGAACGACGAGATCGAGCGTGCGCTGGCGGACGAGACGGGTGATCGCGGGTATGCCAGGGACACCCGCCGGCGTTTTCGGGCGCAGTACGGTGCTGTGGTGCCGGGCGATCTCAGCGACGACCCGTGGCAGCAACTCCGTGCCGCGGTGGGCGCGGTGTTCGAGTCCTGGGAGTCGCCGAGGGCGGCGAGCTACCGGCGCAGCCGCGGGATAGACGACGACGCCGGCACCGCCGTCACCGTGCAGGCCATGGTTTTCGGCAACCTGGACGAACAGTCCGGGACCGGGGTGCTGTTCAGCCGCGATCCCAACACCGGCGACCCCGGCGCCTGGGGCGAATGGCTGACCGGCGGGCAAGGTGAGGATGTTGTCTCGGGTCGCACGACCCCGCAGCCGCTCGACCGGCTCGCGCACGCCCAGCCGGACGTCCACCGGCGGCTCCTCGAATCGGCGCGCCTGCTGGAGCAGGACGGGCGGGACGTCCAGGACATCGAGTTCACCGTCGAATCGGGCACCTTGTGGTTGTTGCAAGCGCGGGCGGCCAAGAGGTCGCCCCTGGCCGCGGTGCGCACGGCGGTGCGGATGGTCGGCGAAGGCCTGATCGACGCGGACGAAGCGGTCCGGCGGGTGAGCGCGGAACAGCTTCGGGTACTGCTGCGGCCGGGATCTTCCGAAGGCGCGCGCGAACACCTGGTGTGCGGTGAACCCGCTGCTCCGGGCCTCGCGTCCGGTGTCGTGGTCACCGACCCCGACGAAGCAGCCGAGCGCGGCGACGCCGGCGAGGATGTCATCCTGGTGCGTCGCGCGACCAGCCCGGAGGATTTCCACGGAATGCTCGGGGCGCGGGCGGTGGTCACCGAACTGGGCGGGTCGACGTCACACGCGGCCGTCGTCAGCCGGGAGCTCGGCAGGCCGTGCGTCGTGGGCTGTGGCGGCGGGACGATCGAACTGCTCAGCGGCCGCGAGGTCACCGTCGACGGCGGCACCGGCAAGGTATGGCCGGGCCGCATCGACGGAACCGAGGTCGACGAGACGACGATCCCCGAGCTCGCGAAGCTGGTGGAATGGGCGGAGTCGCGAGCGCCGGTGAAGGTGTACCGGGTCGCCGAGTACACGCCGGAACTGACCGGGGGTGTCGCGCCGATCAGCCTCGACGGCGCCGGCGAGGATTGGCGTGCGGCGCTCCGCGGAGCGCGCGGCGTGTCGGGTGCCGTGCTGGACACCGACGAAGGCATCGCCGCCGCGCTCGCCGCCAACGTGGAATTCCTCGTGGTGAAACACAAAGCGCCGGCGTTGTTTTCCGCCGTCGCGATCCATGGTCGAGAGGAGCGCTCAATGTCGGCGCTTGCGGCCGAGGCCGCCCTGTACATCTTGCGCATCAAGACGCGGGCGACACCGCAACAGCTCGGTGAGGCGCTGGACGCGCCCGCCGCCGAGATCGCGACCGTGCTCGCGGCGCTTGCCGGCCGGGGCCTGGTGCGGGACAGCGGCAAACCGCGTCTCGGCTGGGTTGTCACCCCGGAAGGCAAGCAGGCCGCGGAAGCACGGATGACCGCGGTTTCCGCTGAGGCGAAGGCCTTGCTCACCGCGCGGTACGAGATGTTCGGCCCGCTCAACGACGCGTTCAAGCAACTCTGCACCGACTGGCAGGCCCGTGACCCCGAGCACTCCGGGCCCGCGGACTTCCTGCCGCGCCTGGCACCGCTCGACGACGGAATCCAAGCCATCCTCCGCGACATCACGCCCGTGGCAGGTCACTTCGAGGGCTACGCGTCGCGCTTCGCGAAGGCACGCGAGAAGTTCGAAGCCGGCACCGAGAGCTACCTCACCGGCGTTCTCGTGGACTCTTACCACAACGTCTGGTTCGAATGCCACGAATGCTTCTTCATCACGCTGGGCCGCGCCCGCACCGACGAAGAGGTCAAGCCGTGACCGAGCTCAACTGCTCGTCGAGCTCGGCTTCAGGGCTCGAAGGGGCGGGCTTGCCACGCCCCAGGAACCCATAGGCGGCGCCGACGAGCAGACCGCCACCGACCAGGTTGCCGAGACCGACCAGCAGCAGGTTCGTGCCGAACGCACCGGCCGTCGCGCCCGGCACGTGTTCGAACATGCCCAGCGAGAACACGGTCATGTTCGCCACGACATGCTCGAAGCCCGACCCGATGAACGCGAGCAGGCACCAGAAGATCAGCCCCAGCTTGGCGCCGTCGGACTTGGTCCGCGCCGACATCCACACCGCCAGGCAGACCAGGAAGTTACACAGCACACCCCGGAAGAACAGCATCCCGCCGGACTCGGCGGCCTTCGTCTTCACCACACTCGCGAGCAACGCCGCGGCCGGCGCGGTGTGCCCTGGCGTCCCGCCGATCTGCAGCACGCCGCTTTCGTGCACCAGCCACGCGAACACCACCGAACCGATCAGATTGCCGACGAAGGACCCGAGGATGACCGCGATCCCGGCCCCGACACCGCGACGGCGGATGATCGCACCCTGCACCATGGTCATCATGTTCCCGGTGGACAGTTCGGCTCCGGCGAAGATCACCGCCGTCAGCGCGATACCGAACACCAGGCCCTGCACCAGCTTCGTCCACGGCGAACTCGCCGCGTTCAGCGGACCGGTGACCGACACCAGCAGCACGATGGCGATCCCGATGTAGGCACCGGCCAGTGCGGAACTGACCAGGTACCGGCCCGGACGGCGCAAGTCGGCGATCTTGCCCGCGGCGGCCTCCGACTGCCCCAGCAACGCATCAGATAGCGGAATCGGCACGACAAAGTCCTTCCGACAGTTCGACAACGCCAAACGATCACGCGATCGCATGCACAGTCGAACTGTTGCGCAAAGCAAGCCAGTGACGTCGCGGTCACAGTTGGGTGTCCAACCCCGCACCCGCCGGCAGGCCGCCAGTGAAACCGACTATTTCGGACAGTACGACAACGGCGATCAGGTGTTGTCGCGTGGGGAAGGCTTGCGCTCGCCTGCGGCGAGTTGGTCGAGCATCGCGTTGCAGGAGCGCAACGCTTCGTTGTCGTCGGTGTCCACTGTGGAGTAGGCGTCCGGCGTCAGGTCGCCGCTACTTTCGCAGGGTACAGGGCATCGAGCACGGCCTGGTGGGTCAGCCAGCCGGTCAGCTCGTGCTCGGCCGAGAGCACGGGCAGGCCGGTGCCGGGCGCGTTCGTCAGCGCCGTCAACGCGTCTGTCAGCGACGAGTCCGGGGTGAGCAGCGGCGGCAGCTCCGCCAGGTCCGCGATGCTCGTGGTGGCCTTCTCGTCCGCGGCCAGAGTCTCGGCGACGGCACGTGCGGTCACGCACCCGCGGTAGCGCCCGTCATCGCCGACGACCGGCAGGATGCCGTGACCGGACACCGCCAGCGCATGGGCGGCATCGGCAAGATCTGCCTTCGCTGGAAGTGGCTCCGGGAGCGGCTCCATCACCTCGCTGACGGTCAACGCGCCCAGGCGGCGCGACTCGGGCGAGCGATCGATGTTCACGCCGCGGCGGCGAAGCTTGAGGGTGTAGATGGTGTCCTGCCCCAGCAACGCTTTACTGGTCGCCGTGGCGATGACGATGGCCGTCAGCATCGGCAGGATGATCGTGTACTGACCGGTGAGCTCGAACAGGATCACCACGGCCGTGATCGGCGCCCGCGCGGCACCGGCGAACGCCGCCCCCATCCCGATCAGCCCGTACACCCCCGGCGAGGCCGTCAGACTCGGCAGCCACGCGTGCGCGGCCACCCCGAATGCGGTGCCGCCCATCGCGCCGATGAACAACGACGGCGCGAACACCCCGCCCGAGCCGCCGATCCCGATCGTCAGGCTGGTCGCCACCACCTTGCCGACCAGCAACAGCAGCAGGAACCCGAACACATACCTGCCCTCGACCGCGTTCTGCAGCACCGGATAGCCCACGCCGTACATCTGCGGCAGCAGCAGAAGCAGACCGCCCAGCACCAGCCCGCCCACCGCGGGCCGCAGCCATTCCGGTCCGCGCCAGACCCAGTCGCACGCGTCCTCGATCCAGTACAGGACACGCGTGAACAGCACCCCACACGCGCCGACGACGATGCCGAGCACCACGAACAGCAGGTACTCGATCGGGTTGCGCAGCGTGAAGGGTGGCAGGTCCAGAAACGGCGTGTTCCCGAACACCGCGCGCCCCACCACGCTCGCGGTCACGCTCGAGAGCACCACCGCCCCGAACGACTCCACCGCGAAGTCGCGCAGGATCAGCTCCATCGCGAAGAACGGCCCCGCCAGCGGCGCGTTGAACGTCGCCGCGATCCCGCCCGCAGCCCCACACGCCACTAGTACCCGCAGCCGCGACTCCGGCAGCTGGGTCATCCGGCCCAGCGTCGAACCCAGCGCGGATCCGATCTGGACGATCGGGCCTTCCCGCCCGACCGACCCGCCCGAGCCGATGCACATCGCCGACGCCACCGCCTTGACCACGGTGACCTGCGCCGGGATCCGCCCGCCCCGTTCCGCGACCGCGTACATCACCTCCGGCACCCCGTGCCCCCGCGCCTCCGGTGCGAACCGGTACACCAGCGGCCCGTACACGAGACCGGCCACCACGGGTGCGATCAGCAGGAACCACGGGCCCAGCGCAGGGAACCACGGGTGCGCCTGCCCACCCGCAGCCGAATAGTCGGCATGCCCCGAGAACAGACGCGTGAACGTGGTGATCAACCACCGGAACGCCACCGCCCCCGCCCCGGAACCCGCACCGATCACGACCGCGAGCCCGATCAGGCCCGTCGAACTCTCCCGCACCCACCGCCCGACCGGCTGATGCACCGGCACCGGCACACCCGCGGCCCTCCCCGACAATCGACCAGACACCATTGCAGTATGCAACACTTGGCCTCAGCATCGAGAGTCGGGCCGCCAAGTCCGATGACATATGCAATGGTTGGCCTATGCAGGTTCAGACCCAGAACCGGTCCATGCCCCGCCCGGCCATGGGTTCGTCGCCGGCCTCGGCGAACGCACTCAACGCACGCACGAGCCCCCGCCGGGTGGTGACCGGCATCCTTCCGACGATGCGGGTGATCTCGGCCCGCCGCCGCTGCGTGACCTGCCGCACCACCGCCGAACCGCTCCCGGTCAGCGTCACGACCAGCTCCCGTCGCGAGGCCGGGTTGGCCGCCCTGCTCACCAGATCCGCCGCGACCAGCCGGTCCACCATGCGCGTGGCGGTCGACGGGTTCACCGCGAGGTACTCCGCCAGCGCCGCCAGCTTCAGCGGCCCGCGCACATCGAGCACGACCAGCACCCGGAACTGCGCGATCGTGATCGACTCATCCACCGACGCGATCGACCGCGCCGACACCGCCACCAGCAACCGGGAAGCCGTGAGCACCGCATCGGTCACAGCGTCGACATCATCGGGCCCAGGACGCGCGGAAGGCGAGGTGACGCGAGACGGACGACGAGTCGGCATAGCGTCCTTTTTACCCCGTGTGTCTCAGCTCAGCACGAAGTAGCGCAGCCACAGGTAGGGCGCGGCGAGCAGGACGGTGATGGCGGTGACGACGGCGCCCTTGCGGGTGAACTCCCAGAACGAGATCGCCATGCCCTCGCGCTTGGCGATGCCCAGCATGACGACGTTGGCGCTGGCGCCGACCGCGGTCAGGTTGCCGCCGAAGTCCGCACCCAGCGCGAGTGACCACCACAGCGCCTGCCCATGTGCCGGATCGGGGATGTTCGCCACCAGGTCGGCAACCAACGGGCTCATCGTCGCCACGTAGGGGATGTTGTCGATGACCCCCGACAGCACGGCCGAAACGCCGAGGACGAGCATGACCGCCACCAGCGCGTTGCCGCCGGTCGCGTCGGCCGCGAGCTTCGCCAGATCCGCGATCACGCCGGTGTGCACCAGCGCGCCGATCATGATGAACAGCCCGGCGAAGAACAGCAGCGTCTCCCACTCCACAGCGGAGAGGTAGTCCGCGGGACGGGCGCGGGCGATCAGCACCAGCACGCCGGCCCCGAGCAGCGCGACCACCGACGGTTCGAGGTGGAACACCGAATGCCCGATGAACCCGGTGAACACCAGCGCGAGCACCACACCGCATTTGACCAACAGCCGGGTGTCGCGGATGGCCTCACGCTCGTCCAGCGCCATGACCTCGGCGATCCGGCCAGGGTCGGCCGTGAACGAACCGCGGAAAAGCCACGGCAGCACCACACAGAACACGACCACCGCCAACGCGACGATCGGGGCCACGTTGACAACGAAGTCGTTGAACGTCAGCCCCGCCCGGCTGCCGATGATGATGTTCGGCGGGTCACCGATCAGCGTCGCCGTCCCGCCGATGTTGGAGGCCATCACCTCCGCGATCAGGAACGGCACGGCACTGATCCCCAGCCGGTCGCACACCAGCAACGTGACCGGCGCGATCAACAGCACCGTCGTGACGTTGTCGAGAAACGCCGACGCGACCGCCGTGATCAACACCAGCAGGACCATCACCCGCAGGGGCGAACCCTTCGCGCGCTTGGCCGCCCAGATCGCGGTGTACTCGAACACCCCGGTACGACGGAGGATCCCGACGATGATCATCATGCCGAGCAACAGGAAGATGACGTTCCAGTCGATCCCGGTGTCCTGGGAGTAGAACGCCTCGCGCGCCCCCACCACCCCGGCACCGAGCACCACGCCGGCACCCGCCAGCGCGGCGACCATCTTCGGGATCCGCTCGGTGGCGATCAGCACATAGGCGACGACGAAGACGACGATCGCGACGACGGTGCTCATCGCATCGGCCCGAGGTTCAGCGCAGCGCGAGCTCCAGCAACCTCGACGCCGTGACCACTCCGGCCAGTGTGCCGTTGTCCACCACGGCCACCAGCGGGCAGCGAAGGCGGGCCATGATCGCCGCGACCTCCACGATCGTGTCGTCGGCGTTCACGGTCGGCAACTCCGCCGGCTCCTCCGGCAGCACCGCCCGCACGGTCTTGCCCGTGAGCTTGTCCGCGACCCGGTCGGCCATCGACTCCGACAGCACCCCCGCCAGCGACGGATCGTCCTGCACGTAACCCGGCACCAGGAATCGCACCACTTCCGAGGCGGGCAGGACCGAACGAGGACAACCCGACTCGTCGGTCACGACGATCCCCGGCAGCCTCTCCTCCGCCATCAGCCGGACCGCCTCCAGCGCGTCGGAGTTGACCCCGACCACCGGGAAGTCCTCGGCCATCTGCGATGCGTGCATAACCGGAGACTACGGCCAGACAGGCACGCCCGTGCGAGCACATCGGCAACTCCTGTCGAAACCTTGACGGCCCGACCACCACGCCGAATGCGAGAACAAACGCCACGTCCAGCCCCTACGGTCGGCTCGGCACCCCGCCCGACATGGACGAGGTGTGCCGACCAGACTTCCCGGCGCTCCGCCCGTAAACATGCCGCAAAGACCGGCCCGAAGCAAACCGGCACACGCAGGCGCGCCCGGGAAGTCCTTAACCGACCACGGTTGAAGGTGGGCAACAAGCACCTGGTCCGCGACATGCGGTTCCGCAATGGACATATGCGCTGACCACAGAGGACACGCACTGGAAGACAAAAGTGACGAGCACGAGACCCGAATCGGCGCGCCGGGGCGCAGGATGTGGGCAGCGCTCGGTGGCGTTGGTGCTCGGAGCCGTCGCCGGATGCCTCGTCCAGACCATACGAAGGGCTTTCCCATGGACGCACAGACGCTCGCGAACGCGATGGGCTGCACTCTCAACACGGCGACGGCCCATGTGGCCGATTTCAACACCGCGCTGATCCAGGCTGGGTGCACCACGGTCGTCCGATCGGCGATGTTCTGCGCCCAGGTAGGGCACGAGTCGGTCGGGCTGCGCTTCATGGAGGAGATCTGGGGACCCACCGCCGCGCAGCTCGGGTACGAGGGACGGGCAGACCTCGGCAACACCCGGCCCGGCGACGGCAAGCTGTTCAAGGGCCGCGGACCCATCCAGCTCACGGGCCGCGCGAACTACGGACGGTTCGGTGCCTGGGCGAAGGCCAACCAGCTCGTCGCCGACGCGGACCATTTCGTCAACAACCCGGCCGCGGTGGCGACCTCGCAGTGGGGATTCCTCGCCGCGTCCTGGTATTGGACCGTCGCCCGCAAAATCAACCCGCTCGCCGACGCCCGCGACATCCTCGGCGCCACCAAGGCCGTCAACGGCGGCACCAACGGTCTCGCAGACCGTACGGATCGCTGGAACCGTTGCCTGGCACTCGGGAACGCTCTCCTGCCAACCGGCGGGCACAGAGCCGCCCCCGCACCCGACCACACTCCGCTCGCAGTCTTGGAGGACTGAAACCATGGCACGTTACGCACCCGGTCAGAACGTCGAGGTCGTCGTGGAGATGGCCGGCAGGCCCCACAGCATCTGGGCCTACGCGCCCGGAGGAAAGGACCACCCGGAGAACGGCATCACCGTGCACCGCGTCGATTACCTCAGACGCACCCCGGCGGAGGCTGATCGCCGCGACTATGGCCCCGTCGGGCAACCCGGCTACCCGGACCTCAAGTTCATCGACACCGACCGGCCCGGCCCGATCACGGTCGCAGACGACGTGGTCGTGGCGCGGCTGATCGTGTCGTGCCCGGTCGGGTTCAACATCTTCGCCGCCTGACTCGTCCGTGCCGCCGGCCCGACCGAATTCCGCCTCTTGCGTGACTACGAGCCCCTCCCGGCTGGTTCACAGACGCGCTCAGGCCTGGGTCTGCGCGTAGAGCTTCCTGATCGTGGCCCGGGGGTCGTGCTGCACGTGGGATTCGCTGTCGAACACCATCGTCGCGCGCTGCTCCAGCGAGTACGGCGACCACGTGGGCAACGACGCGTGATTGGGATCGCCGTCCTGGGCGAAACGCACGAAAGCCTCGCTGATGGTGCGCGCGACCTGAGCGTTTTCGGGCCTGTCACCGGCCATCGGCGTGAGCTGGTAGTTGTCGAACGCGAACGGGATCTCGCCGCCGTGGGTGGCGCCGAGGATTCCGCCCAGCGCCGACGTGGTGTAGTCGAAGCGATACATGTAGACGGGTGCGCCGCCGGCCGCGATCTTGCGCTGAGCCCAGTCGATCCCGCCCCACCACATCACCTTGTCGGTGACGAACGCGCACGCCAGTTCGCTCGGTGTCGCGTCGGGGCGTTCCGCGCGGTACGCGCGCACGAACTCCGGGCCCGCGGCGCCGAACATACCGCCGGCCATCGCGTCCAGACCGGCGTCGTCGAGCGTGCCGAACCACGGCATCCCCAACATGATCATCTTCATGTCGTCCTTCGTCGAGCCGACGAGGACGGGAACGTCGGCCCCCAGCGGGGAGGCCATCGGATCCATCGGATGGGCCGGCAGGATCCGGCCGTCGACAACGGCCTGGAACGGCATGAACTGGTCGCCATCGGCCGCCGAGGCGAGCCCGGCGTCAATCGGCACGCCGACCGATTCCGCCTCGTGGACGAGGTGCTCGGCCGGTACCTCGTGCAGCTTGTCGATCTCGTTCACGGCGATCCCGAGCCGACTGAGCAACCGCTCGGCGTTGGCGGTCGCGACGTCCGCCGGGCAGGACCGGATCAGGGGGCCGCTCATCACCGCCGCCCGGTGGAACAAGCCCTTCGCGGCCGGCATCGCCATCAGGATCGACGTCTTCGACGCGCCGCCGGAATCACCGAACACCATGACGCGGCCGGGGTCGCCCCCGAAGTTCGCGATGTTGTCGCGGACCCACCGCAGGGCCAGGACGATGTCCAGCATGCCGGCGTTGCCCGAGTCGCGATAGCGATCACCGGCGAGTTCGCCCAGGTGCAGGAAGCCCAGCGGCCCCAGCCGATGGTTGATCGTGACGACCACGACGTCGTCCCGGCCGGCCAGGCCCGTGCCGTCGTACAGCGGCCAGGAACCCGAACCCGTGCTGAACGCGCCACCGTGCAACCACACCAGAACCGCGCGCTTGCGTTGCTGGTCTGTACCGCCGGTCCAGACATTGAGCACGAGGCAGTCTTCGCCCTGGGCCGGCTCGTCGCCGGCCAGGCCGTGCAGGAACTCCAGGAACGGCGCCATCCGCGCGGCCGTCTCGGGATCGGACGCGGCGCCGCCCCCAGCCTCGGCCGGTCGTGCCTGCGGCGCGGTCGGCCCGTAGGCCAGCGCGTCTCGGACGCCGGCCCACGGCTTCGGCGGTTGCGCCGGCCGGAACCGGGCCGCGCCGGCGGTCGACGCGCCGTAGGGAATGCCCTTGAAGACGTGCACTCCCCCGGCGCTCGATCCGCGCACCTTGCCGGTGGTGGTCTCGATGACGATGTCAGACATGGCCGCTTCTTCCTCGCGCACGATCGCCCGCCGCCCAGTTGCGAGTGATTTTGGCTCTACGATTCGGAAAGTATTCCTCAGCCGGAGCCGCGTCAACACCGTTGACATTGCCCACGCCGCTCTGCGACGCTGCTTTACCCGCGGCAAGCCCCGCGGGCGATGAAGACGGAGCTGTCTGATGAGCGCGATCGACCTGTCCGGCCACGAGGGCGGTTTCCGGGACACCGACAGCGGCATCCTCGGCCGGATGTTCCAGCGCAGTAGCCATGAGTGCCCGGCTGGGGCGGCTACATGGTCGACCCCAACCAGGGCCACAAGGGCGACGACTACCACCCGAGGGCCGGGAGGATTCCGATCCAAAAACACCTACTCAAAGCGGATTACGTACCGATCGCCCTCGGGGACCTGAGATCCGGGCCACGGTTGCGGACGAGAACCTCAAGGACGAGATCCGCAAGCAGCAAGAAAGTGACGAGGGCATCTTCGCTCGGGGTTACTTCACTGAACCTCAGATCGAATACGCGATCGCTGCTATTCTCGGCCCGTTGCTTTCGGCTGCGCGACGACCCGTACAACATGACAGGCTCCATTGAGGAGTTCGTCGCCGAAACCCATAAGTGACTCGCGGCCGTGAACGCTCAACGCGGGGCCGAGGGACGCCCCGAACTTCGGCCCTCACTCGGATAACGTGTCGCGCGTCAATTATGATCTCGAACGCCCGTCCCCGACCGAATTCTTCCGCGCGAAGTGCACCAACGGCAACATTCAGAACTTGACCCAGAGCTTGGAACAGCGGAGTTCAATCACCATTACGCTCGACGGCTTGACGGTGGAGCAGGCGGCGACGGTGCGAGAGTATGTTGCACAATACGCACCGCGTGTATTCATCCTGGAGTGGAAACGATGTCTTTCGACCTTGTGGTCGGCAGCGGCCGCGATGACGAGTCACAGCTTGACGTGATCTGGAACGCATCCTCCGGGGTGGCGATGTGGGTCCTTGAGGAGATTCACCACCGCGTGACCGACGCCGAACTGAAAAGTGCGCTACAGCCATTCGTCAAAGGCCAGTACGGCT
>DASZUO010000224.1:0-3021 GCA_035547575.1 Amycolatopsis sp.
GAGCGCCGGGTCGTCGGCGAAGTGGACCGGGTCGGCCAGCTCCTCGAACCGCAGCCCGAGGGCGCGATAGGGCGGGTAGGCGCGCCAGAAACCCTCGGGTCCTCGGAAGTCGGGCAGCCCGGAGTCGACGCCCATCCCGGCGCCGGCGCACACGAGCAGCGCGCCGGCGCCGTCGACGAGTTCGGCGGCGCGTCGGAGGTCCGCGCTCAGTCGGCGTCCAGGTCGACGACCTCGAACTCCAGCAGGCTGGCGCCGCTCGCCACGGCGTTCTGGGCCTGACCGGCGTGGGCTTCCTTGGCCGGGCCGGCTGCCCACGCCTTGAAGGCCTCGTCGGACTCCCACCGGGTGACGACGAAGTAGCGGTTGTCGCCGGCGACCGGGCGCAGCAGCTCGAAGCCGAGGAAGCCGGGCTGCGAGTCCACCGCATGCTTGCGATGCGCGAACCGCTTCTCCAGCTCCGGACCGGCACCTTCGGGTATCTCGATAGCGTTGATCTTCACGACTGCCATGCCCTCGAATGTACAGCGGCGCGGACCACCTCGGCTGGGGGTGGCGGTGAGCGAGGGGCCGACCGCGGGGTGGTGGCGCGATCGTGTGCGACGCTGTGCGGATGGGCAGCGTCGTGGACTTCGGTGGCGAGGGTCCACCGATCGTGCTGCTGCACGGCTTGATGGGCCGGGCGCGCACGTGGTGGCCGGTCGCGCAGTGGCTGCGGCGGTACGGGCACGTGGTGGGCCTGGACGCGCGAGGTCACGGGCACGCCCCGCGGTCGGGCCCGTGGACGACCGAGCAGTTCGTCGAGGATGTGGCGGCCGTGCTGCGCGTCTTCGACGAGCCGGCGATCGTGATCGGCCACTCGATGGGCGGCCTGCATGCCTGGGCCACCGCGGCGAGGTACCCGGACCTCGTGCGGGCGATCGTCGTGGAGGACATGGCGCCCGACCAGCGGGGCCGGACGGTCGAGACGTGGCGCGGGTACTTCGAGAGCTGGCCGGTGCCCTTCCAGTCGCTCGCGCACGTGCGGGAGTTCTTCGGCAGCACGGGAAACTACTTCACGGAGTGCGTGGTCGAACGGGCTGACGGCTACCACCTGCTGGCCGACCTCGAGGACCTGTACGAGATCGCCGCGGAGTGGGGCCGCCGCGACTACTGGTCCTTTGTGGACTGCGTGAAGTGCCCCATGCTGGTGATCGAGGCGGGCGACACCGCCATGCCACACGGCCAGCAGGCCGAGTTGGCGACGCGAGTCCCTGGCGCGAAGCACATCGTCGTGGCCGGTGCGGGCCACGTAGTCCACGACGACGCACCCGAGGAGTACCGGGGCGCGGTGGAGGCGTTCCTGTCCGAAGTCCTGGGCAGGTAGGCCGACTACGACGAACGCGCTACTTGTGTTCCCCCGGCAGGGCGAACCTGCCGTCCGGGATCTGCTCCACCAGGCCGTCCGTCAGCAAACTCGCCAGGCACCGGTCCCGGCGGCCTGCGTCCTGCGGCCACACCACGTCGAGGCGGTCCTTCCACACCGGTTCCGGGGTGTCGCGCAGGACGTCGAGCAGCATGCCCCGGATCTGGCGGTCCGTGCCCGCGAACTTCTGCACCGGCTTCGCGGGGCCGTCGTAGGCCGGCCGGCCCGCGCGTTGCCAGGCACAGTCGTCGTAAACGGGGCAGTCGGCGCACCTCGGCGAACGCGCCGTGCACACGAGTGCGCCCAACTCCATCAGCGCGGCCGAAAACCGCGCCGCGCGGGACTCGTCTGCCGGAAGCATCGCTTCGACGTCGGCCATGTCCCTGGCGTTGGACGGCGGGCCGGCGTCGCCCGCGCCGTGCACCGCCCGTGCGACGACGCGCCGCACGTTCGTGTCCACCACCGGGGCCCGCTTCCCGTAGGCGAAAGCCGCCACCGCGCGTGCGGTGTACGCGCCGATGCCGGGCAGCGCCAGCAGGGTGTCCACATCGGACGGTACGACGTCTCCGTGCTCGGCCGCGATCACCGACGCCGCCTCGTGCAGGCGCAGCGCACGCCGCGGGTAGCCCAGTTTGCCCCAGGCACGCAGCACCTCGCCCTGGCTCGCCGCCGCCATCGCCGACGGGACGGGCCACCGCCGCAGCCATTCCTCCCAGACGGGCTGCACCCGTGCGACCGGCGTCTGCTGCAGCATGATCTCGCTGACCAGCACACCCCAGCCGGTGCATTCCGGCCGCCGCCACGGAAGATCCCGCGCGGCGCGGTCGAACCAGTCGATCATCACCTCGGCGTCGATGGACACCGCCCGAGGATAGGCAGCCGCGCGAGCCGTCTCCGTCGAGGGCCGGTCGTAGCTACTCGACCTCGGTCAGCTCGCCGGTGTGCACGTCGTACACGAACCCGCGCACGTTGTCGGTGTGCGGCAGGAAAGCGCTGCGCCGCAGGCGCTGCACCGACGTGCGGACGCTGGCCTCCACATCGCGGAACGCCTCGACCGCCCACGTCGGCCGCAGCCCGGTGTCCTGCTCCAACTCGTCCTTGAAGTCGTCCTCGGTCACCATCGACAGGCCGCAACTGGTGTGCTGCACGACGACCACCTCGGTGGTCCCGAGCTTGCGCTGGGACAGCGCGAGCGACCGGATCACGTCGTCGGTCACGACGCCACCGGCGTTGCGCAGGATGTGCGCCTCGCCCTGGATCAGCCCGAACAGCTCGAACACGCGAATACGCGCGTCCATGCACGTGAGAACCGCTACGTGCATGGAAGGCTCGGCGGACGAACGGTCGCCTCGCAGCTTGTCCTCGAGGTCGCGGTTGCGTTTCAACAGCACGTCGATCGCGCTCATGTTGCCCCTCCGGCGTCCTTCTCGTTCCCTTCATTTCACCTGGTGGACGCCGATTCAGGTAATGACAAACATCACGGTCCGAACCAGTGTTCTTCCAGGGTTCGCGGCGGGGCCGACGTGGTACCCAGGCGCAGTTCGGTCGGTAGCGTGATCACGCGCGGGTTCACGTGATCAGCCGACGCGAGCAGCAGCTTCCCCGCGGCACGGCCTTTC
>DASZUO010000225.1:0-5333 GCA_035547575.1 Amycolatopsis sp.
CTGCGCCGCGCGGCCACGCTGGTGGTGACCCTGCGCAGCGGCGAGACCGCGCCGGACGCGATCACCTCGCTGTGGAAGGACGGCCATCTCGACCGGCTCGAACTGCGCCCGCTGTCGGAGGCGGAGACCGGGGACCTGCTCGAGGCGGCGCTCGGCGGCCCGGTGGACGCGCACGGTGTGCACGCGCTGTGGAAGATCACCGGCGGGAACGTGCTGTTCCTGCGGCACCTGGTCGACTCCGAGGTCACCGCCGGCCGGTTGCGCGAATACGGCGGGCTGTGGCGCTGGCCCGGCCCGTTCGAGCTCTCGCCCCGGCTCACCGAACTCGTCGACGCCCGCGTCGGGCAGTTGTCGGCGGGGCTGCGGGACGTGATCGACCTGCTGGCGTTCGGCGAGCCACTGGGCGCGTCGACGCTCATGGGACTCACCGACCCGCGCGCCGTCCAGGAAGCCGAGGAGCGCGGGCTCATCACCGTCGAACCGGACGCGCGCCGCCTCCCGGTCCGGCTCGCGCACCCGCTCTACGGCGAGGTGCAGCGCGCCCGCACGAGCGTGCTGCGGGCGCGGGTGCTGCGCGGCCGGCTCGCGGCGGCCATGGGAACGCGGCGCGCGGACGACCGGCTGCGGCGCGCGGTGCTGATGCTCGACAGCGATCTCGCGCCGGAGGCCGGATCGCTGGTCGAGGCCGGGTGGCACGCGACCGAACTGTACGACCTGCCACTCGCGCGGCGGCTCGCACACGCCGGGTGCGCGGCGGGCGGCGGGTTCCCGGCACACCTCCTGCTCTCGTACGTCCTGTCGTGGCAAGGCTTCGCGGACGAAGCCGAGCAGGAACTGGACGCGGTGTTCACGCTCGCGGTCACCGACGACGAGCGCGCCGAGGCGACGCTCCCACGGGTGGGCAACCTGTTCTTCGGGCTGCGCCGCACCTCGGAGGCCGAGGCCGTACTGGACGCCGCGCTCGCGCGCACTCCCACGGTCGCGCTGGAGGCGATGCGGTCGGCCGTCGACGGGTTCCTCGGCCGTCCCCAGTCGGCGCTCACCGGCGCGGAGCGGATTCTCGCCCGGCCGGATCTGCCGCCGCAGGCCGTGTTGCTGGCGTGCTGGGGGCTCGCGCACGGGCTCGGCGCACTGGGTCGCGCAGCCGAACTGCGGACCACATTGGACAAATGGCGGGTGTCCGAGGCGACCGCGTCGATGCTCCACTTCGGACTCGCACACCTGCGGCTCACCGCGCTGCGCCTGGCCGGCCTGCTGACCGAGATGCACGAGGTGGCGGGACACTACGCCGAGCTGGCACAGGACATCCCCGGCATCGCGCAGCCGATCGCCGACGTCCTCGGTGCCGAGGCGGCGACCGCGCGCGGGCAGGTGCGCACGGCCGCGCGACTGGCTCGCGAAGCCCGCGCCGCGGTGTCCGAGGACGCCGATCCGGGCGGCTGGGTGTTCGGCAGCCTGCTGGCGCTGACCTCGGCGCTCGGCATGGCCGGCGACGCCGCCGGGGCACGCGCCGCACTCGCCGATCTGGCGATGGCGGCGCATCCGGCCTTCGTGTTCCGCGACCCGGAGGTCACGCTGGCCAGGGCATGGGTGGCCGCGGCGGAGGGCGCGGTGAGCGAGGCGACCGCACTCGCCCGCGACGCGGCCCGTACCGCGGCGGCGCTGGACGAGCCCGCGCAGGAGGTCGTCGCGTCGCATACCGCGGTGTGTTTCGGCGACCGCACCACGGCGGACCGCCTCGCGCGCCTTGTGTCCTGTGTGGACGGCCGGCGGGCACCGGTCGCGGCGCGGCACGCGGCGGCGCTGGCGGCGGGCGACGGTGCGGGCCTGGACGCGGCGGCGGCCGACCTGGAGCGGATGGGGGCGCTGCTGCTCGCCGCGGACGCCGCCGCGCAGGCCTCCGCCACCCACGAACGGCGCGGCGACCGCCTGCGGGCGAAGGCTTCAGCGGCCCGTGCCGGCGAGCTGGCCACCGCCTGCGAGGGAGCGCACACACCCGCGCTGGTGGCGATCGAACAGCCGCTGCCGCTGACCGCACGTGAGCGCGAGATCGCCACGCTCGTCGCGGCCGGATGGTCCAACCGCGACATCGCGGTGCGGCTCACGGTCTCCGTGCGCACCGTCGAAGGGCACGTGTACCGGGCCTGTACGAAGCTCGGCACCGCCGACCGTGCCGGACTCGCCGAGGCGATCACGAGCCGGAAAAGCAGGTAGCCGCTACGCGTGACACGGCGGTAGCGACCCCCGCATGATCACGACCATGCGAACTGCGCTGCGGGCGAGCTGGCTGTTCGACGGGACCACGCTGCGCCCGGACCCGGTCGTCGTGCTCGACGGCGAGCGGATCGCCGCCGTCGAGTACGGCGCCGTGCCCCACGGCCTGCCCGTCACCGACCTCACCGGCGCCACGCTGCTGCCCGGCCTGGTCGACACGCACGTCCATCTCGCTTTTGACGCCGGGCCCAGCCCGGTCCAGTCGCTGGCCGCGCGATCCGAGTCCGAGACGCTCGCCGCGATGGCCGACGCCGCCCGCACCGCGCTGCGCGGCGGGGTCACGACCGTGCGCGATCTCGGCGACCGCGACTACCTCACGCTGCGGCTACGGGAGACGCCGGGCCCACTGCCGACGATCCTCGCGGCGGGGCCGCCGATCACCACGCCCGCGGGACACTGCCACTACCTGGGCGGCGAGGCGGAGCCGGGAGCGGCGGGAATGCGCGCGGCCGTGCGCGAGCACGTCGAACGCGGTGTCGACGTCATCAAGATCATGGCCAGCGGCGGCACGCTGACGCCGGGCACCCACCAGCACCAGGCACAGTTCAGTGTCGAGGAGCTGGCGGCCGCCGTGGACGAGGCGCACCGGCACGGCCTGCCGGTCACGGCGCACGCCCACGCCACGCAGGCGATCGTCAACGCCGTGCACGCCGGAGTGGACGGCCTCGAGCACGTGTCCTTCTGGAGTGCCGAGGGTATCGACGACCCACCGCAGGAGGTGGTCCGCGCCTTCGCGCGAGGGTCGATCGTGCTGGGCACGACGCTCGGCATCGTGCGGTCCGACGGCGGCCCGACGCCACCGCCCGCGGTGCTGAAGAGACTGCCGCTGCTGATGGCGAACTTGAAGCGGCTGCACGACGAGGGTGCCCTGATCGCGGTCGGCACCGACGCCGGGATCGGGCCGCCCAAGCCCCACGACGTGCTCCGCCACGCGATCCCCCAGCTGGGTGCGATCGGGTTCGATCCGGCCGAGGCGCTGCGGACCGCGACGGAAGTCGGGGCTCGCGTGTGCGGGCTCGGCGACCGCAAGGGCCGGCTCTGCCCCGGGTTCGACGCGGACGTGCTGGCCGTCGACGGGGATCCCCTCGCCGATCCCGGCGCCCTGCACCGCATCCGGGCTGTGTACGCGCGCGGAAGCCTGGTCGGCCAGGTACCGTGAACTCCGTGACCGACAAGGACATCATCGGCAACATCGACGAGCTGATCGCCGAGGAGCACCAGCTGCGCGAGAAGGCCGTGGGCGCGGGGCTGGACGACGCCGACACCGACCGCATGCGCCACCTCGAGCAGCAGCTCGACCAGTGCTGGGACCTGCTGCGGCAGCGCCGGGCCCGCCGCGAGTTCGGCGAGGAGGAGTCCGGCGCGCAGGTGCGCCCGTCCGGTGAGGTCGAGTCCTACCGCCAGTAGACCGGGCAGAGCGGTCACCACGGCAGTGTTGGGTGGCTGTTCATCTCGCGCGCCGGATCCCGTTCATGCACCGGCGCGAATATCTGCCCATGACTCTCAGCAGACGAGGACTGTTCGCGGGTGGCGCCGGGGTCGGCGGCGCCGTGCTGCTCGGCACCCCGGCCGTCGCTTCGGCCGCACCGCAGCTGTGGGCACAACCCGGTGCGCTCGGCGCGCCCCCGGTGTCCGGGCTGCACCTGCAGTTCGGTGCGGACGCGTCGAGACAAGCCGTGGTGTCCTGGCACACCACGGCCGCGGTCGCGCATCCGCGCGTGCTGCTCGGCACTCCCGACGGCGGTCTCGGGCACGCCGTGCCCGCCGACACCACCACCTACCGCGACGCGAAGTCCGGCACCGAGGTGCGCGTGCACCACGCGCGGCTGGACAGCCTGCGGCCCGGCACCGACTACGTCTACGCGGCCCTGCACGACGGTGCCGCGCCGGAGCTGGGCACGCTGCGCACCGCGCCCCGCGGCCGTGGCGCGTTCCGGTTCACCAGCTTCGGCGACCAGGGCACGCCGACGCTGGGCAAGCAGGCGAACGGAACCTACGTCAACGACAACCTCGGCTCACCCTTCGGCGGCGACGTGACGGCCGCGGTCGAGGGCGCGGCGCCGCTGTTCCACCTCGTCAACGGCGACCTGTGCTACGCGAACCTGTCGACCGACCGGATCCGCACCTGGTCGGACTGGTTCAGCACCAACAGCCGCTCGGCGCGCTACCGCCCGTGGATGCCGGCCGCGGGCAACCACGAGAACGAGCTCGGGAACGGCCCGATCGGCTACGGCGCCTACCAGACCTATTTCAGCGTGCCGGATTCCGGCGCGGACGCCGAGACGCGAGGCCTGTGGTACGCGTTCACCGCGGGTTCGGTGCGCGTGATCAGCCTCAACAACGACGACGTCGTATACCAGGACGGCGGGAACTCCTACATCCACGGGTATTCCGGTGGCGCACAGCAACGCTGGCTCGAGGCGGAACTGCGGCGGTCGCGGTCCGATCCGGACATCGACTGGATCGTGGTGTGCATGCACCAGGTCGCGATATCCACAGTGGACAAGTTCAACGGCGCCGACCTCGGCATCCGGGAGACGTGGATACCACTGTTCGACCGTTACGGCGTTGACCTCGTCGTGTGCGGGCACGAGCACCACTACGAGCGTTCACATCCGATCCGCGGGCAGCAGCCGAACGACACGCGCACCCCGATCCCGGCCGACACGCACACCGACGTCATCGACACCACGCGCGGCACCGTGCACATGGTGATCGGCGGCGGTGGCACGTCGGCGCCGTCGAACGCGCTGTTCTTCTCTCCCGCGCAGTGCCGCGTGCTCACCGGCGTCGGCCCGGTCGATCCGGCCACCGGCAAGAAGGCGCCGGTCTACGTGAAGGAGAACGCGCCGTGGTCGGCGTTCCGCGACCCCGACCACGCCTACGGTTTCGCCGCGTTCGACGTTGATCCCGGCCGCCCGGGTGGCAGCACCACGATCGATGTCACGTACTACGCGGTGACCGGCCCCTACGGTACGACCACCGCCGTGGACCGGTTCCGGCTCACCCGGCCACGCAAGAGCTTCTGAGACGCCGTGCCAGCGCAGCGTCGGGGTATC
>DASZUO010000226.1:0-8868 GCA_035547575.1 Amycolatopsis sp.
CGTGCGGATCGCCGACGGTGTCATCGCCGAGATCGGGCCGAACCTGGCCGCCGAGGGCGACGTGGTCGACGCGGGCGGCCAGGTCGCGCTGCCCGGTTTCGTCGACCTGCACACCCACCTGCGCGAGCCCGGCCGGGAGGACACCGAGACGATCGAGAGCGGCTCGGCCGCCGCGGCGATCGGCGGGTACACGGCGGTCTTCGCGATGGCCAACACCGATCCGGTCGCCGACAACGCGGTGGTGGTCGAGCACGTGTGGCGCCGCGGCCGGGACGCGGGGCTGGTCGACGTGCACCCGGTCGGCGCGGTGACCGTTGGCCTGCGGGGCGAACGGCTCGCGGAACTCGGCACGATGGCCAAGTCGGTCGCGGGCGTGCGAATGTTCTCCGACGACGGGCACTGCGTGCACGACCCGCTGATCATGCGGCGGGCGCTGGAGTACTCGACCGCGCTGGGCGTGGTCGTCGCGCAGCACGCCGAGGAGCCGCGGCTGACCGTCGGCGCGCAGGCCAACGAGGGTGAGCGCGCGTCCCGGCTGGGCTACGCGGGCTGGCCCGCCTCGGCCGAGGAGTCGATCGTCGCGCGTGACTGCATCCTCGCCAAGCATGCCGGGGCCCGGCTGCACATCTGCCACGTGTCGACGGCGGGCACGGTGGACGTGCTGCGCTGGGCGAAGGATCGGGGCACCGACGTGAGTGCCGAGGTCACACCGCACCACCTGCTGCTCACCGACGACCGGCTGGAGACCTACGACCCGGTCAACAAGGTCAACCCGCCGCTGCGCACCGGCGCGGATGCGACGCGCCTGCGTACCGCGCTGGCCGAGGGCGTGCTCGACTGCGTCGCGACCGACCACGCGCCACACGCGGTGCAGGACAAGGACTGTGAATGGGCGGTTGCGCGGCCGGGGATGCTCGGGCTGCAGACCGCGCTGTCGGTGGTCACCGAGACGATGGTCCGGACCGGGCTGCTGGACTGGCGCGGCGTGGCCCGCGTGATGAGCGAGCGGCCCGCGGAGATCGCGGGGCTGCCCGACCATGGCCGGCCGATCGAGAACGGGGAGCCGGCGAACCTGGTGCTGGTCGATCCCGATGCGGAGTGGACGGTGCACGGCGCGGAACTGGCGAGCGTGGCCTCGAACACCCCGTACGAGGGCATGCGGCTGCCCGGCGTGGTGACTCTCACGCTGCTGCGCGGGCGCGTGACCGCGCGCGAAGGGAGGATTGGCTGATGGAGCGCGTGCTGCTGGTTCTGCTGATCGTGGCCTTCTTCCTGCTGGCCCTGTGGGGCATGCGGGTGGGCTGGCGGCGCAAGGCCCGTTCGCAGAGCGTCCTGGTGCCGCCGTTCCCGCGGACGCCCGAGGATCCGGGGGAGCCGTCGCTCGAGGCCAAGGGCCTCTACGTCAGCACCACGACGGCGGGCAACTGGCAGGACCGCATCGTGACCCGCGGCATGGGCCTGCGTGGTCGTGTGGTGCTGCGCCGCTACCCGCACGGTGTCGAGGTCGACCGGGCGGGCGCGGCCGGGTTCTGGATCCCGGCCGAGTCGATCGTGGACGTCAAGCGCGCGAGCGCGATCGCCGGGAAGGTGATGGGCAGCGACAGCCTGCTCGTCATCACCTGGCGTTGCGGCGATGTGGAGCTGGACACCGGGTTCCGGGGGGACGATCACGGCGTCTATCCACAGTGGATGGAAAGCTTGGGGAACGAGATCAAAGGAGGGACCCAGTGAAGGTGCCAGCCGCACTCGTGCTGGAGGACGGCCGGGTGTTCCGTGGCTCGGCATACGGGGCGCACGGCCGAAGCCTGGGTGAGGCGGTGTTCTGCACCGGCATGACCGGGTACCAGGAGACGCTGACCGACCCGTCCTACTGCGGCCAGATCGTGGTGCAGACGGCTCCGCAGATCGGCAACACCGGCTGGAACGACGAGGACGACGAGTCGGCCCGCATCTGGGTGAGCGGCTACGTGGTCCGCGACCCGGCCCGCACGCCGTCGAACTGGCGGTCCCGCCGCTCGTTGGACGACGAGCTGGAACGCCAGGGCATCGTCGGCATCTCCGGCGTGGACACCCGCACGCTCACCCGGCACCTGCGCGAGCAGGGCGCGATGCGCGCCGGCGTGTTCTCCGGGGACGCGGTCACCGACGTGGACGCGATGGTCGGCGAGGTGCTGGCCTCCCCGCCGATGAAGGGCGCCGACCTCGCCGGCGAGGTCACCACGCCGAAGCCGTACGTCATCGCGCCGAAGGGTGAGCGGCGTTTCCGGGTCGCGGCGCTGGACCTCGGCATCAAGTCCAACACCCCGCGACAGCTGAGCCGCCGCGGCATCGAGGTGCACGTGCTGCCCGCGGCCAGCACGATCGAGGACCTGCTCGCGGTCGAGCCGGACGGCGTGTTCCTGTCCAACGGCCCCGGCGACCCGGCCACGCAGGCGCACGCGATCGCGCTGACCGAGGAGACGCTGCGGCGCCAGATCCCGTTGTTCGGCATCTGCTTCGGGAACCAGATCCTCGGCCGCGCGCTGGGGCTGGGCACGTACAAGATGCGCTACGGCCATCGCGGCATCAACATCCCGGTGATCGACACCGATACCGGGAAGGTCGCGATCACCGCGCAGAACCACGGGTTCGCCCTCGAAGGCGAGCCGGGCCAGACCTTCGACTCGCCGTTCGGCACCGCGAAGATCAGCCACTACTGCCCGAACGACGACACGGTCGAAGGCGTGCGCTGCGCCGACGTGCCCGCGTTCTCGGTGCAGTACCACCCCGAAGCCGCGGCCGGCCCGCACGACGCGGCGCCGCTGTTCGACGAGTTCGTGACGTTGATGCAGGACCGCAGGACCAGGCGCGACGCAGGAGCGCCGGTCACGAGGACCGATGGGGCGCGGGATCTCCCGCACGTTGCAGAGAAGGCTCGCTGATGCCCAAAAGGACAGACATCAAGCACGTGCTCGTGATCGGGTCCGGTCCGATCGTGATCGGCCAGGCCGCGGAGTTCGACTACTCGGGCACGCAGGCGTGCCGGGTGCTGCGCGAGGAGGGCCTGCGGGTCTCGCTCGTGAACTCCAACCCGGCCACGATCATGACCGACCCCGAGTTCGCGGACTCGACCTACATCGAACCGGTCACCCCGGACTTCGTGGAGAAGGTCATCGCCCACGAGCAGGACCAAGGGCGTCCCATCGACTGCCTGCTGGCCACCCTCGGCGGGCAGACCGCGCTGAACACCGCGGTCGCGCTGCACGAGCGCGGCGTGCTGGACAGGTACCACGTCGAACTCATCGGCGCGGACATCGACGCCATCCAGCGCGGCGAGGACCGGCAGAAGTTCAAGGAGATCGTCCGCGAGATCGGCGGCGAGGTTCCCGGCAGCGCGGTGTGCCGGTCGATGGAGGAGGTGCGCAAGACCGTCGCGGACCTGGGGCTGCCGGTGGTCATCCGGCCCTCGTTCACCATGGGCGGTCTCGGCTCCGGCATGGCGCACACCGATGAGGAACTGGAGCGGCTGGCCTCCATCGGGCTCGCGGAGTCGCCGGTCACCGAGGTGCTCATCGAGGAGAGCGTGCTCGGTTGGAAGGAGTACGAACTCGAACTGATGCGCGACCGGGCCGACAACGTCGTGGTGGTCTGCTCGATCGAGAACGTCGACGCGATGGGCGTGCACACCGGCGACTCCGTCACCGTCGCGCCCGCGATGACCCTGACCGACCGCGAGTACCAGCACATGCGCGACGTCGGCATCGCCGTGCTGCGCCAGGTCGGCGTGGACACGGGCGGCTGCAACATCCAGTTCGCGATCAACCCCGACGACGGCCGCATGGTCGTGATCGAGATGAACCCGCGCGTGTCGCGCTCCAGCGCGCTCGCGTCGAAGGCCACGGGTTTCCCGATCGCCAAGATCGCCGCGAAGCTCGCCATCGGCTACACGCTCGACGAGATCCGCAACGACATCACGGGCGAGACCCCGGCCTCGTTCGAGCCGACGCTCGACTACGTCGTGGTGAAGGTCCCGCGGTTCGCGTTCGAGAAGTTCCCCGGCGCCGACCCGACGCTGACCACCACGATGAAGAGCGTCGGCGAGGCGATGGCACTGGGCCGCAGCTTCCCCGAGGCGCTGGGCAAGGCCATGCGGTCGATCGACACCGACGCCGCCGGGTTCTGGACGCGTCCCGACCCCGAGGGCTCGCCGCTGGAGAACACCCTCGAAGCCTTGCGCACGCCGCACGACGGCAGGCTGTACGCGGTCGAGCGGGCGCTGCGGCTGGGCGCATCCGTGGAGCAGGTGCACGAGGCAAGCGGGCTCGACCCGTGGTTCATCGACCAGATCGCGCTGATCGGCGAGGTCGGCGCCCAGGTGCGCGACGCGCCGGTGCTCGACGCGGACCTGCTGCGCGAGGCCAAGCGCACCGGGCTTTCCGACCAGCAGATCGCCGCGCTGCGGCCGGAACTGGCCGGTGAGGCCGGTGTGCGGACGCTGCGGCACCGGCTCGGCGTGCGCCCCGTGTTCAAGACGGTGGACACCTGCGCTGCCGAGTTCGCGGCCAAGACCCCATACCACTACTCGGCCTACGAGTCGGACGCCGAGGCCGCTGAATCCGAGGTCGCGCCACAGCCGGACAAGCCGAAGGTGCTCATCCTCGGCAGCGGCCCGAACCGCATCGGTCAGGGCATCGAGTTCGACTACTCGTGCGTGCACGCGGCGCTCGCGCTGCGCGAGGCCGGGTTCGAGGCCGTCATGGTCAACTGCAACCCGGAGACGGTGTCCACCGACTACGACACCTCCGACCGGCTGTACTTCGAGCCGCTGACCTTCGAGGACGTCCTCGAGGTGATCAACGCCGAGCAGGAGTCGGGCACCGTGGCCGGCGTGATCGTGCAACTGGGCGGGCAGACGCCGCTCAAGCTCGCGAAACGGCTCGGCGACGCGGGCGTGCCGGTCGTGGGCACCCCGCCGGAGGCCATCCACCTCGCCGAGGAGCGAGGCGCGTTCGGCGAGGTGCTGCGGGACGCGGGCCTGCCCGCGCCCAGGTACGGCATGGCCACCTCGTTCGAGGGCGCGAAGCGGATCGCCGACGAGATCGGCTACCCGGTGCTGGTGCGGCCGTCCTACGTGCTCGGCGGCCGCGGCATGGAGATCGTGTACGACGAGGCATCGCTGGCCGGCTACATCCAGCGCGCCACCGAGGTCACACCCGAGCACCCGGTGCTGGTGGACCGCTTCCTCGACGACGCGATCGAGATCGACGTGGACGCCCTGTTCGACGGCGAGGAGCTGTACCTGGGCGGTGTGATGGAGCACATCGAGGAGGCCGGCATCCACTCCGGTGACTCCTCGTGCGCGCTGCCGCCGATCACGCTCGGCCGCCAGGACGTCGAGGCGGTGCGCGCCTCCACCGAGGCGATCGCGCGCGGCGTCGGGGTGCGCGGGCTGCTGAACGTGCAGTACGCACTCAAGGACGACGTGCTCCACGTGCTGGAGGCCAACCCGCGCGCGTCCCGCACGGTGCCGTTCGTGTCCAAGGCGACCGGGGTGCCGCTGGCCAAGGCCGCGGCGCTCGTGATGACCGGGTCCTCGATCAAGGACCTGCGCGTGCGCGGCGTGCTTCCCGCCGAGGGCGACGGCGGGCGGCTGCCCGCGGACGCGCCGGTGGCGGTCAAGGAGGCCGTGCTGCCGTTCCACCGCTTCCGCACCCCGGAGGGCCAGGGCGTGGACTCGCTGCTCGGGCCGGAGATGAAGTCGACCGGCGAGGTCATGGGCGTGGACACCTCGTTCGGCGAGGCTTTCGCGAAGTCCCAGGCCGGCGCCTACGGGTCGCTGCCCATGTCGGGCCGGGTGTTCGTGTCCGTGGCCAACCGGGACAAGCGGGCACTGGTGTTCCCGGTGAAGCGGCTGGCCGACCTCGGCTTCGAGATCCTCGCCACCTCCGGCACGGCCGAGGTGCTGCGCCGCAACGGCGTGGCGTGCACGGAGGTGCGCAAGCACAGCGACGCCGCAGCGGATGCATCGGTTTCCGGGCCCAACATCGTCGACGTCATCCTCGACGGCGGGGTGAACATGGTGATCAACACCCCGTACGGCAACAGCGGGCCCCGCATCGACGGCTACGAGATCCGCACCGCCGCGGTGTCACGGGACATCCCGTGCATCACCACGGTGCAGGGCGCCGCGGCCGCCGTGCACGGCATCGAGGCCCTCATCCGCGGGGATATCGGGGTGCGGTCCCTGCAGGACCTGCAGGCGTCCCTGCGAGCGCACTCGTGACTGCTCCGTTCGGGCGAAGACTGACCGAGAAGACCGGTCAGCGAGGGCCGTTGTGCGCCGGAATCGACCCGCATCCAGGGTTACTCGATGCGTGGGGCCTCGAACGGAGTGTGTCCGGACTGGAAATTTTCGCGCTCTCCGCGGCCGAGGTGCTGGCGCGGGAAGTGGCCGTGGTCAAGCCCCAGTCGGCGTTTTTCGAGGCCTACGGAGCCCCTGGAATCGCCGTACTGGAGAAGGTGATCTCGGTATCGCGGCAGGCGGGCGCGCTCGTCCTGCTGGACGTCAAGCGGGGCGACATCGGCTCGACGATGGGCGCCTACACCGCCGCGTATCTGAACGGTGACACAGCGCTCTCCGCCGACGCCGTGACGGTCTCGCCGTACCTCGGTTTCGGCTCGCTCGCGCCCGCGATCGAGACCGCGCGCGAGCGTGGCCGGGGCGTGATCATGCTGGCCCGTACGTCCAATCCCGAAGCGGCCGAGCTGCAGAACGCGTTGCTGCGCAACGGAAAGACCGTCGCCCAATCCATTGTGGACCAGGTGGCGGCGGTCAACGAGGGCGCCGACCCGCTGGGCGACGTCGGTGTGGTCGTCGGTGCGACCGTCGAGCCGGGTGAGCTCGACCTCGGCTCGCTCAACGGCCCGATCCTGGCTCCGGGTTTCGGGGCGCAGGGCGCCACCGTGAGCGATCTTCGCAAGCTGTTCGGCACCGGGCTGAAGGGCGTGCTCCCGGCATCGTCCAGGGACCTGCTGAGGCATGGCCCGGACCCGGTGGCGCTGCGGGACGCGGTGCGCCGGACCCAGGCCGAGATCGACGGCCGGTGATACACCGCGGCGCGAAGCGTCTCGGTTGCGGTCCGTGGCGGGCGACGGGAGGGCTAATATCAGGCCCAGGGGGACGAACCGACCGGTGACCCCCGCATTGTGGCCGGTGGCCAAGGGTGGGTACCGTCGCGTCACCCACCCGGAATTTTGAGTACTACGGAGGAAAACGTGGCACTTCCCCAGCTGACCGAGGAACAGCGCAAGGCAGCGCTGGAGAAGGCCGCTGCCGCCCGTCGTGCCCGTGCCGAGCTCAAGGAACGCCTCAAGCGGGGCGGCACCACCCTGACTGACGTGCTCAAGCAGGCCGACGAGGACGAGGTCCTCGGCAAGATGAAGGTCTCTGCCCTGCTCGAGGCTCTCCCCGGCGTCGGCAAGGTGCGCGCTCAGCAGACCATGGAGCGCCTGGAGATCGCGCCGAGCAGGCGGCTCCGCGGCCTTGGTGACCGGCAGCGCAAGGCGCTGCTGGCCGAGTTCAGCGGCGAGTGAGCGACACGGGTAACCACGTGGCAGCGGCCGGCGCGCAAACCGGTCGAGCGACGCATGGTGAGCCGGCTCGGGGCACAGCGTCCCGGCGCCGGCTCACCGTCGTATCGGGCCCTTCCGGCGTGGGCAAGTCCAGTGTGATGGACGAGCTGCGGCGGCTGCGGCCGGACATCTTCTTCAGCGTCTCCGTCACCACCCGTGCTCCCCGGCCGGGCGAGGTCGACGGGGTGCACTACCACTTCATCGACCGGGCCGTGTTCGACAAGATGGTCGCGGCCGGTGAGCTGCTCGAGCACGCGGAGTTCGCGGGCAACTGCTACGGCACCCCGCGCGAACCCGTCGAGCGGGCGCTGGCCGAGGGCCGGCCCGCGGTGCTGGAGATCGAACTGCAGGGCGCGCGCCAGGTCCGGGCCGCGATGCCGGACGCGCGGCTGGTGATGTTGATCCCACCGACCTGGGACGAACTGGTCGGCAGACTGACCGGGCGCGGCACCGAGGAGGAGGCCGCGGTCAGGGCGCGGCTGACCGAAGCGGAGCGCGAACTGGCGGCCGCGGGGGAGTTCGACGCCCGCGTCGTGAACGCCGACGTGACCAGCGCCGCCGAGCAGTTGTTAAGCTTGATGAACACGGACTTCGAATGATTCGGGAGCATAGCGAGTGAGCGCAGCGCTGGGTACCTACGGCGAGGAACTGGAAGGCATCACCAACCCGCCGATCGACGACCTGCTGGCGAAGGTCAGTTCCAAGTACGCGCTGGTCATCTACGCCGCGAAGCGCGCGCGCCAGATCAACGACTACTACGCCCAGCTCGGCGAGGGTCTGCTCGAGTACGTCGGCCCGCTCGTCGAGCCGGGCCCGCGCGAGAAGCCGCTGTCGATCGCGCTGCGCGAGATCCACGGTGGCCTGCTCGAGCACACCGAGGGTGAGTAAACCCCGGGTCGTCCTGGGCGTGGGCGGCGGCATCGCCGCCTACAAGGCCTGTGAGGTGCTGCGCGGGCTGACCGAGTCCGGGCACGACGTGCGCGTGGTGCCCACCGATGCGGCGCTGAACTTCGTCGGCGCGGCCACCTTCGAGGCGCTGTCCGGGCATCCGGTGCACACGGGTGTGTTCACCGATGTACCCGAGGTGCAGCACGTTCGCGTCGGCAAGGAGGCGGACCTCGTGCTGGTGGCCCCGGCCACCGCCGACCTGCTCGCCCGCGCCGCGCACGGCATGGCCGACGACCTGCTGACCTCCACGCTGCTCACCGCGCGCTGTCCGATCGCGTTCTTCCCGGCGATGCACACCGAGATGTGGGA
>DASZUO010000227.1:0-26410 GCA_035547575.1 Amycolatopsis sp.
TTCGTCGCCGGAGAGTAGACGGCTTCGATGCGGTGCCCCTCGTAGGTGGCATAGATCGGCACCCTCAGCGGCGGCCCCCTCGTCCACCTTGACGAAGTCGTTCAGCAAGCGCCGCACCACTTCGCCCGCGGAGACCTGCCATGCCCGCGCAAGGAGCGTTACCCGTTCGTGGTCCCGCTCCGTGAGTTCGACGGTCCTCACCACGCTGGTATCGGTACGACCTGGCGCTGCTCATCTGCGCCGACAGCGATCTCTGTCCAACGATCCGGGCCCTGAAGCGCCTGCGACCCGGCAAACGGATCGTCGCTGCTTTCCCTCCTGGCCGTCAGTCCGCCGAGCTCAGCTACCTGCCGCCGTCACCACCGACGGAGGAGTCGTGCTCGAGCGCCCCAAGTACTGGGCCTGAGCGCTAAAGCGCGCAGTTGATCAGCAGCGGCTCCGGCTGGAGGGTGACCCCGAAACGGGCACGGACGCCGTCGCGGACTTGTCGGGCCAGGGTCAACAACTCGGCCGTCGTGGCGCCGCCGCGGTTGGTCAGTGCAAGGGTGTGCTTGCGGGACAGGGAAACGTGGCCCTGCGGACCTGGGTGGCCCTTGCCGAAGCCGGCGCGTTCGATCAGCCAGGCGGCGGACAGCTTCACGCCGCCGTCGGACGGGTACTGCGGCACCGGAGCGTCGACCGTCTCGGCGATGCGCGCGAGCACCCCCGGCAGATCGGCCTCGGGCACGATCGGGTTCGTGAAGAACGAGCCGGCACTCCACGTGTCGTGGTCCGCGGGGTCGAGCACCATGCCCTTGCCGCGGCGCAGGCCGAGAACCGCCTCGCGGGCGTCCACGGCGGGGACGCGCGTGCCCGGGTCGACGCCGAGGGTGCGGGCGAGCTCGGCGTACTTGACCGGGGCTGACAGGCCGTCCGGACGCAAGGCGAACCGGACGTTGAGGACGATCCCGGTATCGGCGCCTCTGAGGACGCTGGTGCGGTAGCCGAAGCCGAGGTCGGCCGCGGTCATCGTGCGCACCTCGCCCGTCCGGCGGTCGTAGCAGTCGATCGAGGTCAGCAGGTCGGCCACCTCGCAGCCGTATGCGCCGACGTTCTGGATCGGGGTCGCGCCGACCGAACCGGGGATCCCGGACAGGCACTCGAGCCCGCCCAGGCCTTCGGCGACCATCGCCGCAACGAAGTCGTCCCAGTTCTGGCCCGCCGCGACCTCCACCGTCGCACCGTCGGCGCGCCAGCCGGTGGTGGCGATCTTCACGACCGTGCCGTCGAACCCGTCGTCGCCGACGACGAGGTTGGACCCGCCGCCGAGCAACAGCATCGGCTCGCCGGCCGTGCGTACCGCGTCCAGCAGGGCCTCGGTGGTCTCCGCGACGACGAAGGCGCGCGCGGGCCCGCCGAGGCGCAGCGTGGTGTGCTCGGCCAGTACGGTCCGGGTTTCGACAGGTGTCACGGGTTCCCAAGGGTACTGTCTGCCCTCATGGCATCCCGTATCGAGCACCGTGCCGAGTTTCCTCACGGTGTTTCCGACATGTACGCCGCCATGACGAGCGAGGACGCGCTGCATGCCCGCCTGGCCGACATGGGCGGCGACAACTCGGCTCTGCTCGAGTACGCCCCGAGTGCCGACGGCGTCAGCTTCCGCCTGCGACAGGGTGTCGGGGCGGACCGGATCCCGTCGGCGGTGCGCACCCTGCACCGCGGCGACCTGGCCGTCGACCGGCGCGAGACGTGGCGGATCGCGGGCGAGACCCGCACCGGCCAGGCCGGGGCGACGGTGAGCGGGGTGCCCGGCGAGATCAACGCACGGACCGAACTCAGCGCCGACGGCGCGAAAACCCTGCTGCGCATCACCGGTGAGGTGAAGATCCGCATCCCGCTGATCGGCGGCAAGCTCGAGGAATTCGTCGCGGACCAGATCACCAAGCTGCTCAGCCGCGAAGCCGAATTCGCCGCCCAGTGGCTGGAAAGCCGCTAGGCGCACCCACCCGAGGAACCACCAACCCCAACCGCCTGCGCCGCGTCGACCGCTGGCTGACCGCCTCGCCCGAGGTGGCCACCCTGCTGCGGCGCGCCGCGGACCCGCTTGTGGTAGACCTCGGGTACGGCGCGACCGGTGTCACCACAGTCGAACTGGCCCGGCGCCTGCGTTCGGCCCACCCGCGCGTGCGGGTGCTCGGCCTGGAACTGGACCCCCTGCGCGTCGCCGCTGCGCTGCGCGACGCGGACCCGCCCTGGCTGGACTTCCGCCAGGGCGGTTTCGAGCTCGCCGGCACTCGGCCCGTCGTGGTGCGCGCGTTCAACGTGCTGCGGCAGTACCCGGAGGACGCGGTGCCCGGCGCGTGGAAGGTGATCCTCGACGGGCTCGCCCCCGGCGGGCTGCTGGTCGAGGGGACGTGCGACGAGATCGGCCGGCTGTGCTCGTGGATCACGCTCACCGCCGAAGGCCCGCGCAGCCTGACCCTCTCGTGCCGGCTCGGCACACTCGACCGTCCCTCCACTGTGGCCGAACGACTACCGAAAGCTCTGATCCACCGCAACGTTCCCGGCGAGGGGATCCACGATCTGCTGTCCACGTTGGACACTTGCTGGGCCGTCGCCGCGCCGCAGCGGGCGTTCGGGGTGCGGTTCCGCTGGCTGCACACCGTCCACCTGCTGCGCGAGCGCGGCTGGCCCCTGCTCGACGGGCCGAAGCGCTGGCGCCTCGGCGAACTCACCGTGCCGTGGCACACCGTCGCCCCTATCGGTCAATAGGGCTACCCCTACTCCTTCGCGCCAGGGTGCCGGTACGGGCGAACCCTGGCTTCTCCCTTAAATAGCCCGAAATGCCTGGTCACGTAGATCTTGCGGGCGACACGATCACCACATGACAACGTTGACCGCCACCCGTTACCGCGCCCTCGTCACCCGCGATCCCGGCCTCGTCCGTGACTGCCAGAACTTGCGGCAGCAGGTCTTCTCGGCCGAGTTCGGCACCGAGCACGACGCCGACGAGTTCGACGAGATCTGCGAGCACCTGGCCGTCCTGCACGACGGCGAAGTGGTCGGTACCTACCGACTGCTGTTGCCCGGACGCGGTAAAAGACTGTATTCCCAAGGAGAATTCGCGCTCGACGCGCTCGCGCCGCTGCGCGGGGACCTGGTCGAGATCGGCCGCTCGTGCGTTCATCCCGACCACCGGTCCGGTGCCGTCATCAACCTGATGTGGTCGTCGATGGGCCGCTACGTGTGCGACGCCGGCTACCGCTACCTGGGCGGCTGCACCTCGGTGTCGCTGGCCGACGGCGGCGCGGCCGCGGGCACCACGTGGCACCTGGCCCGGGAGAAGCACCTGGCCCCGGAGCACCTGCGCGTCGCCCCGCACCACCCGTGGATCCCCGGCCAGCGCACGCACCGCCGCACCTACGCCGACGTGCCGCCGCTACTGCGTGGCTACCTGCGGGTCGGCGCGTGGATCTGCGGCCCGCCCGCCTACGACCCGGAGTTCGAGGTCGCGGACTTCTTCACCCTGCTGTCGCTCGACGAGGTCGGTGCGCGCTACCGGCGTTACTTCTTCGGAGACGACAGGTGAACCCGTGGGCCATCTATTCACCGTGTACACCGCGCTGCGTCACCTCCCCGCGACCTGAGGTGACCACAATTCGGGCAGTGCGCAGGCGGGCCGCGGCGACCTCGGTGCTGGCCGGATCGTTGCGCCGGCACGACCTTCGGGAGCCGGCAAGGCGGCTGCTGGAGAAGCTGGAGGTCTCCTTGGCGGCGAACACGGACCGGCTGAGCGTGCCCGGCGACCGGGGCACGCTGATCGTCGCGAACCACATCTCGTGGCTGGACATCGTGGCCGCGCTCGCCGTCGAACCGACCGCTTTCCTGGCCAAGCACGACGTGCGCCGCTGGCCCGTCATCGGCTCGCTCGCCGCGCGGCACGGGACGGTGTTCGTGGACCGGCACGAGATGCGGCGGCTGCCCCAGGTCGTCGCGGGGCTGGCCGGCGCGCTGCGGTCCGGCCGGTCGGTCGTGGTGTTTCCGGAGGGCACTACGTGGTGCGGGCGTTGCGGGCAGGGCGTATTCCGGCGCGCGGCGTTCCAGGCCGCGATCGACGCGGGCGCGCCGATCCGGCCGGTGACGCTGGAGTACGACCAGGGCGGCGAGCCGAGTACGGCCGCGGCCTTCGTCGGCGACGATCCTCTTCTGGCGTCGCTCGGACGTGTCACGCGGGCTCGTGACCTGCGGATCCGGCTGACCGCGCAGCCCGCCTTCGCGGCGGACGGCGACCGGCGCGAGCTGGCCGCGCGCGCCCGAAAGTGCATCAGTCAGGCTTCCTATGTTTGAGCTGCTGGGCAAGATCACCGAGCTGCTACAGGGCACGCTGGACTCCCCGTGGCTGTGGCTGGTCGTCCTCGCGGTCGCTGGGCTGGACGCGTTGCTGCCGTTCATGCCGAGCGAGACGACCGTGATCACGGTGGCCGTGCTGCTCGGTTTCGACCCGCCGCGACTGGTACTGCTCGTGGTGGTCGCAGCGGTCGGTGCGCTGCTCGGCGACTGCGCCTCACACTGGCTTGGCCGCCGCGCCGGCCCGGCGATGCTCGCCAGGCTGCAGCGCGGCGACCGTGGGCAGGCCCGCTACGACTGGGCGCGGGGCCAGGTGGACCGGCACGGCACGCTGTTGATCGTCGCGGCCCGTTACGTCCCGGGTGGGCGGGTCGCGACCGGCCTGGCGACCGGCGGCATGGGCGTGCCGTGGCCACGGTTCGTGCTGCTGGACGCGCTGGGCGCGACGATCTGGGCCGCCTACAGCGTGGCGATCGGATGCGTCGGCGGCGCGAGCTTCGCCGACGAGCCGCACAAGGGCCTGGTGCTGTCGTTCGCGATCGGTTTGCTGATGGTCGGGGTCATCGAGGTGGTCCGGCGGCTAGGCTCGCGGTATGCAGCACGCGGACTTCGTGACGGCCATCCGGACGCAGTGCGACTCCCTGCGCGAGGCGGCGCTGGCCGCGGGTCCGCAGGCCGAGGTCCCGACCTGCCCGAGATGGACGGTCAGCCGGCTGGTCCGGCATGTGGCGCGCGTCCACTCGTGGGTCGTCGGGTCGCTGGCCGATCCGACGGGCCAGGACGTGCAGAGGGGTCGGCCGCCCGAGGACTGGGATGAACTGCTGGCCTGGTGGGACGAGCAGCGCACGACGATGATCGAGCGGCTGGCCGACCCGGACGCGCCCGCGTGGCTGCCGTGGCAGCGGTTTCCGCAGGTCGCACGGTCTTGGGCACGGCGGCAGGCGCACGAGGCGGCGATCCACCGGCTCGACGCCGAGTACGCGCGCGGCGAGGTGCCGTCGACGCTGTTCGACCCGGCGTTCGCCGCGGACGGCATCGACGAGCTGATCGCCTGGATGACGCCGGCGCGCACGGACTGGTCGAAGGTCACGGTGTCGGGCACCGTGGTGCTGCATGCGGCCGATGCCGAGCGCGTGTGGTCGGTGCACCTCGAGCCGGGCGTCGAGCCCGTGATCGAGCCGGGCGGGCTCGAGGGTGACGCCATGATCGCGGGCACCGCGGACGCCGTCTACCGGCGGGTCTGGGGACGGCCGAGTGAGGCGAAGGTCACCGGTGACACGGCGCTGCTGGAGCCGCTCGCGGCACCGTGAGCGACAATGGCCCGATGCCCGAACGACGCTTTGTGATCACATTCGGCTGCCCCGACCGCACCGGCATCGTCGCGCGCGTGTCGTCGTTCCTGGCGGACGCGGGCGGCTGGATCGTCGAGGCGGCGTATCACACCGATCCGGACACGGGGTGGTTCTTCACCCGGCAGGAAGTGCGCGCGGACTCACTGGTGTTCGGCGCCGACGAGCTGCGGGCGCGGTTCGCCGAGGTCGCGTCGGCGCTGTCGGCGGAGTCGAACTGGCGCGTCGAGGACACCGACGAGCGGCGGCGCGTGGTGATCCTGGTGTCGAAGGAAGGGCACTGCCTGTACGACCTGCTGGGCCGGGTCGCGTCGGGCGAACTCGACGTGGACGTGCGCGCGGTGATCGGCAATCACGAATCGCTCGCCGGGATCACGCGGGCGCACGGGATCCCGTTCCATCACGTGGAGTTCCCGGCCGGGGACAAGGCCGCGGCGTTCGCGGAGGTCCGGAAGCTGGTCGACGAGCACGACCCACATGCTGTGGTGCTGGCCCGGTTCATGCAGATCCTGCCGCCGGAGTTGTGCGAGGCGTGGGCCGGCCGGGCGATCAACATCCACCACAGCTTCCTGCCGTCGTTCGTCGGAGCGCGGCCGTATCACCAGGCGCATCGCCGCGGGGTGAAGCTGATCGGCGCGACCTGCCACTACGTCACGGCCGACCTCGATGCCGGCCCCATCATCGAACAGGACGTGATCCGCGTCGACCACGGCGACACCGTGCCCGACCTAGTGCGCAAGGGCCGCGACATCGAGAAGGTGACGCTTGCGCGGGGCCTGCGCTGGCACCTGGAGAGCCGCGTGCTCGTGCACGGCAACCGCACGGTGGTCTTTTAGCCGAAGATCACCCACGTGCCCGCGACGACGAGCCCGTAGACCGCCGCGACCCAGGCGATCACGCGGGTGCGGCGCTGTTCGGACCACGAGGTGTAGCGCAGCAGCCAGGCCAGTGCGGGCACGACGAGGATCGCGTGCATGGCCACGAAGTGCACCGGCTTGAGGAAGCCCGCCGTGGTGTAGGCCAGTTGCGGGTCGCCGCCGCGGGACAGGCGCACGCCGTCCGCGATCATCACCGCGCCGACCGCCATCGAGACGAGCAGCACGACCAGCCCGAACCGCAGCGCCAGCAGCATGCTGGGTGACAGGCCGCTCGCCGAGCGCAGCGCGGCGACGGTGAAGCCCACGATCGTCACGATGATCACCGCGCCGCCCGCCGCGAGCATCATCGAGACCACCGTGTCGAAGCCGGTCTCGAAGTTGAAGTGCGACGGCACGCCCCGCCAGACCTGCATGGTCACGAGCGCCGTCTCGACGACACTGACCACGGTGAACGCGCCGAGCAGCAGCGTGCGCAGGCGCTCGTTCATCCGCAGGAACGACGTGGCCCACGCCAACGTCGCGAGGGTGAGCCCAAAGGACAGGCCGAACGTCATGGCCTTGCGATAGGACAGCGGACCCAGCCACGTCGTGCCGGACGCGACCAGCACCACGAGGTGGACCAGACCACTGGTGAAGAGCACGGCGCCGACCCGGTAGGCGACCCGTTCGACGGGCCGCGCATGCGTCCGGCGGAGTTCCTGAAGCAGCATGAGGACGAGTTTCGCCTTTCCCGGCATGGATTTCGTCAGCTCAGGAGCGCGAGCGCCGACTACGACTCACGCCGTACACCACCGGCCTCGACGAACCCTCAGACGTACTTGACCGCGCCGGTATTGTGAGACGGAAGTTTCATCTAAAGAGACAGACCGTCAGCGTGCGCGCTTCCCGGACAGGTCAGGGGGCCAGCGATGAGCAAGAGTGTCGTCAAGGCAAGACCCACGAAGCAGCACACCAGGCGACCGGCGGCGCGAGTCGTACAGCGTGAGCCCTCGGCGTCCACACTGGTTCTGGCGCTGCGAGGAGTCGTACTCGCGCTGGCGGCCGCTCTCCTGGTGGCCCCCTGGTTGCCGTGGCAGGAACACAAGACCGGCTGGGCGCTGCTGTCGCAAGGCGGATTCGCCGACCTGACAGTGGCTGTGGTCTGCGTCGTGCCCGCGGCCGTGGCGTGGGCATGCACGCTGGCGCGGCGATCACGGTGGGCGGGCGCGACAGCGGCCATCGTGACCGGGATCGGCACGGTGGCCGTGTTCAGCGAACTGTCCGGCGGACCGCAGTGGCCGGGTACCGGGCTGGGAATGGCGGTCATGGCGTTTCCCGCGTTGCTGCTCGCCGGGATCCCGGTGGCGGTCACCGCTGATCGCCGGGTTCCCCAGCGCGTCCGCCCGGCTCCGGCTGCGACGGTGATCGTGGTGGCCGTGCTCGCGGTCGCGGGCGTGAGTTACGGCGGAACCTGGTACGCCGGCCGGGATCTGACCAGCACCACGGCCACGGCGTCCGGGGCCGATTCGCCGGCCGGGCCGGCCGGACGGGTGCTGTGGAGCACGATGTCCGGCCTCGACACCACCGCGATCATGCTGCCCGGCGGCCTGGTCGCCGTGCGGAACCTCGCGGGGGCGGACATCTCGGTGCGGGACAGCGCGACCGGGGCGGAGCGCTGGCAGTACACCCGCCGCGGCGCGAGCCTCTCGGACCTCGTGCTGTCCGGAGACGGCCGCACGCTCGTCGCCGTCTACACCGTCAAGGATCATGTCGCCGTCGGCCTCGATGCCGCGACCGGGACGATCCGGTGGCAACAGGCGTTCGGGGACACCTTCCTCCCGTTGTCCGCGGCATTGGTGCACCTCGACGGCAACGGCTTCACGGCCTACGACCCCGGTACCGGACGGCCCGGCTGGCACTTGCCGTTGACCCAGCAGTTCTGCGGGAACACCGGCTCGATCGCGGCAGACGCCGGCCTGCTGGTGGCGCTGGCGCCCTGCGTTTCGCTGCCGAACACCAAGTCCGGCGACGTGATCGCGGTCGACGCCGAGGGCCGGATCCGCTGGACCACGCCCACCCAGGGCCAGGCGCAGGACAGCTCCAGCGGACAGATCGCCCTGGTCAGCACCGACGCGATAGTCGCGAGTACCGGCTCGCAGGCCTTCGTCCTCGACCCCGCCACCGGCCGCGTCCGGTGGACGGTGGATCCCACGGTGGACACCATCCAGGCCGTCGGCGACACAGTGGCGCTGACGTCAGCCAACGGTCGGGTCACCTTGCGGGATGCCATGACCGGTAGGCCTACGGCCGCGCAGCCGCCGGCCGACCTGGTGCCCGCCGCCTCGTCCGTTGCCGACGCCGCCATGCTCGACGGCCGGGCCTACATACTCCTGACCGGCGCCCGGCTCCACCTCGCCGTCGTGGATCTTGCCAGCGGCCGGATCCTCGGCGACTACGTCCTGCCGGGCGCGGCGAACGCGTCCAGTGGCACCGTGCGGGTCTCGCCGACCGGGGCCGCGGTGGTCACCGCCCAGTCCGGGAACTCGACCACCGTCACCGCCGTCGCCGCACGGGGCTGAAAGACCGGGTCACAGAACTCGATGCCAGCCTGGAAACGAGAAACGAGCACCACCACCGACCACATCTCCAACGACCCCGACCAACCACCCACACCTCCCCCACCCCGATCCCAGGATCGGGATGGGGGAAGGTCCCGGCGGCCGAAGTCGGAACCGGCACCGAGGAAACCGGCACCGCAATGAAAGAAAGAGATGCCTCGCCGGCGGGCAGGCTCCGGGATGGCCAGGGAAATGCAGACATCTCCCAAGACCTGATCGCTGCTCGACGCCGGTGAGTTCCCGGCCCCCTCGGAGTCTGCACTGACTGACAGGTGTACCGACGAGAGGAGCCACCGTGGGCAAGCTGATCGTGGCCGAGTTCATGACCCTGGACGGGGTCGCGCAATCGGGAGGACAACCCGACGAGGATCGCGACGGTGGCTTCCGCCACGGCGGATGGCACGCCCCGTTCCGGGACCCCGAGGCGGGCAACGCCATGGTCGAGGCAGCCAAATCGATGGACGCCCTGCTGCTCGGTCGCCGCACCTACGACGTGTTCGCCGGCTTCTGGCCCACCGCTTCCGAGGAAATGCCCTTCACCGCGGTACTCAACGGTGTCCCCAAATACGTGCCGAGCCGGACGCTCACCGAACCGCTGGCCTGGCAGGGCTCGACCCTCCTCGCGCAGCCCATCGACCAGAGTGTCGCCGCCCTCAAGGAACGTCACGACGAGGTGCACGTCATCGGCAGCCTCAACCTGGTGCAGTCGCTGCTGCGCTTCGGCCTCGTCGACCGGTTCGATCTCTGGGTCGACCCACTCGTGCTCGGCACCGGCAAGAAGGTCTTCGGCGACGGGATCCCGCCCACCGCACTGCGACTGATCGAATCGACCAGCTATTCCAACGGCATGCTCCACCTGGCATACGAGACCGCCGGCGAACCCACCTACGGCACCATCGGATAGGGCCGAAGTCCTGATCGGTGGTTCAATGCTGGAGCCGCACCAGCATCTTGCCGGTGTTGGCACCCTTGAGTAGGTCGAGAAAGGCTTGCGGCGCGTTGCGGATGCCGTCGACGACGGTCTCGGAGTAGCGGAGCTTGCCTTCCTTGACCAGCGGCGCCACCTCGGCGAGAAACCGCGGGCGCAGGTCCGAATGGTCGCCGACCAGGAAACCGCGGATGGCCAGGCGTTTGGCGACGATCTGCATCATGTTGCGGGGCGCCGCCGGCGGTTCCGCGGCGTTGTAGCCCGAGATCATGCCACAGATCGCGAAGCGGGCGTGCAGGTTCGCGGACGCTATCGCGGCCTCGAGGTGCGCACCCCCGACGTTGTCGAAGTACACGTCGATGCCGTCCGGCGCCGCGGCCGCCAACTGCTCCGCGACCAGGCCGTCCTTGTAGTTGAAGGCCGCGTCGAAACCGAGGTCGCGGGTCAGGTACTCGACCTTCGCCGCGGAACCGGCGCTGCCGATGACCCGCTTGGCGCCGCGCAGCTTCGCCAGTTGCCCCACCGCCGAGCCGACGGCGCCGGCCGCGCCCGACACGAACACCGTGTCGCCCGGCTGGAACGCGGCGATGTCGAACAGGCCCACGTACGCCGTCAGACCGGTCGAGCCCAGCACGCCGAGGTACGCGGACAGCGGAGCCGCATCGGAGTCCACTCTGGACACATAGCGCGCGTCGACCACGGCGTGCGTGCGCCAGCCGAGGAAGTGCAGCACGTGGTCGCCCTGCTCGAACCCGTCCACAGTGGATTCGAGCACCTCGCCGATCGCGGCGCCCTCCATGACCTTGCCGACCTCGAAGGGCGCGATGTACGACTTCGCCGCGTTCATCCGGCCCCGCATGTACGGGTCGACGCTGATCATGACGTTGCGCAGGAGCAGCTGGCCCGGCCGCGGCGTCGGGACGTCGACGTCCACGATGGAGAAGTCGTCCAGGGTCGGCCAGCCGGTCGGCCGGGACGCCAGCCGGATCTCCGTGGCAGCGCTCACCCCTACACCAGCTCCGCGAGCTTGGCGAGCACACCGTCGTAGATGCGCTTGAGGCCGGCCGGGGCGAACGTCTTCTCGAAGAAGCCGCCGATGCCGCCCGCCCCGTTCCAGGTGGTCTCGATGCGCACGATGCTCTGCTCGCCACTGCCGCTCACGGTCCACGTGGTGACCATGGTGGAGTTCGCGTCGGTCTCCACCAGCGTGCCGGGCGTGGGCTCCGTGACCGTGGCCGCGACGTCACGCACCCGCTTCGACGTGGCCTGCAGCTTCCAGCGCGCCTTGGTGCCCGCGCCGGTGCCGCCCTCGGTGACCTCGTAGTCCCGGTACTGCTCGGTCAGAATCTTCGGCCGTGTATCGGCGTAGTCGGCGACGAGCGTGCGCACCTTCTCCGGCGGCGCGCCGACCGTCCGTTCCGCGGTAGCCGTGACCTTGGCCATCTTCACTCCCTGAGGTAGTGGCTGGTGGCCACAACCTTAGTACCGTGCCGTTCTTCACCGATCCGACCACAGTTACGGCTATCCGGCTTGCGTAGCAACGATTACGCGCTGCTTCGGGTCTGCCTACATTGGTCGGGTCGGTAATCAGGCCAAGCCCTGCTTCGCCAGCCAGTCCTTCGCCACGTCCGGGACCGTCTCGCCGTCCGAATCGACCTGTGTGTTGAGATCGCGCAACTCGGCCGTGGTGAGCTTCGCACTGACCGCGTTGACCGCGGCCGCGAAGTCCGGGCCGCGCTCGTCAAGGACCTTCTTGTTCACCGCGGGCACGATGTTCTCCGTGGCGACGATGTTCAGGTCGTCCTGGAGCACCGTGTACGCCGGATCGGTGGTGGGCGGGCTGACCGAGTCGACGGGGATGACGGTGACATCGCCGGACTTCAGCTGATCGAGCCGCGGACCGGCTTCCTGGATGCTCTGGAACGTGACGTTCAGCTTGTACGTGTCACGGAAGCCGACGAAGCAGTTCGCGCGCGTGCCGCATTCCGGCGGACCGCCGAGCACGACCTTGTCCAGCTTCTTCAGGTCAGTGATCTTGGTGATGCCCTGCGCCTTCGCCGTGTCGGACTTCATGATGTAGGTGTTCTTGTTCTCCGCCGGCGCGTAGTTGAGCAGCGCGATCCCCGACGGGGCGAACAACTCGGCCAGCTTGGCGTGCTCGGAGTCCGCGTCCTTCGGGGCCTGTTCGTTGAACCCGGTGCTGATCGCGGCACCCTGGTACTCCGGGATGAACTGCAACTCGCCGGACTTCAGCGACGGGTACACCAGTTCGCGCGAGCCGATGTTGAACTTGCGCTGGATCGGATAGCCCTTGGCTTCCAGTGCCTGCGAGTACAGCTCGGCGAGGATCTGGCTGTCGGTGAAGTTGAACGACGCCACCACGATCGGGTTGCCACCCTCGCTCGGCGCGGCCTTGTTGTCGTTACCTCCGCCGCAGGCGGCGAGCCCGAGCACCGCGGCCGCGGCGACGGCCACGACCTTGAGACTCCTGGTCCAGCGCATGATCCCCACCTCTCTGACGAACTCGGACCGACCCTAGCGGGGACCACCGACAGAAACCACATCTTGGGACCGGCCACCCGTATCCTCGCCGGGTGAGGGAAATCGTGCTGGCCGAGTCGAACCGGCCGCTGTTCGAGTGGCGCTGGGTCGAGCGCAATGCCGACCAGATCGTGCAGCGGCTCGGCGAGCACCTGGCGCTGACCGCGGTGGCGCTGGCGGTCGGACTGGTCGTGTCGATCGCGCTGGCCGTGTTTTCCCTGCGCCGCCGCTGGTTCTACGCGCTCGCGCTGGCCGGCACCGGCACGCTTTACGTGATCCCAAGCCTCGGCGCGTTCGCCCTGCTGGTGCCCTTCTTCGGGCTGACGTTCACGACCGCGGTGATCCCGCTCGCGACCTACACACTGCTGATTCTGTTGCGCAACATCGTCACCGGCATCCAGCAGGTGCCCGCCGATGTGCGCGAGGCCGCGGTCGGCATGGGCTTCACGCGCACGAAGCTGCTGGTGAAGGTCGAGCTGCCGCTGGCGCTGCCGGTGGTGATCGCAGGGCTGCGGGTCGCGGCGGTCACGACGATCGGATTGGTGACCGTGACGTCGATGCTGGGCATGGGCGGCCTCGGGTACTTCATCCGCCAGGGCATCCAGACCACCACGCCCAACCCGACCGCGATCATCGTCGGCATCGTGCTGTCGATCGCGCTCGCCGTCGTGGTGGATTTCCTGCTGTGGACCTCGGAACGGGCATTGGCGCCCTGGGCTCGGAAAACGGTGCGCGCATGAGTATCTTCAGCGAAGCCTTGGCGTGGCTGGGCGAACCGAACCGGTGGAGCTGGACGGACCCGGCGGGCATCCCGTACCGCACGGTCGAGCACCTGGAGTTCTCTGCCCTGGGGCTCGCGGTGGCCGCTGTGCTGGCGATCCCGCCCGCGTTGTGGCTCGCGCACTACCGGCGCGGCGCGTTCCTCGCGAGCAGCGTCGTGAACATCGGCCGCGCGATCCCGAGCTTCGGGTTGATCATCCTGTTCTGGTACCTCGCGAGCCGGTGGGACCTGGACACATCGTTCTGGCCGTTGCTCGTCGCACTGGTCGCGCTCGCGCTGCCACCGCTGTTCACCAACACCTACGCGGGTGTGGTGTCCGTCGAACCGGACACAGTGGACGCCGCACGCGGCTCGGGGTACCGCGAACCGCAGATCATGTTCGGGATCGAGCTACCACTCGCGCTGCCGGTGATACTGGCCGGCGCCAGGGTCGCGTTCCTGCAACTGGTGGCGACCGTCGCGATCGGCGCGATCGTGAACGACGGCGGCGGGCTGGGCCGGTACATCGTCGACGGGTTCGCGCAAGGCCGTGGCGGCTACGGCGAGATCCTCGCGGGCGGCGTCGCGGTGATCGTGCTCGCGCTGCTCTGCGAGGCCGCCTTCACGGTGATCACTCGCCTCGCGGTGCCGAAAGGCCTGCACGTCGAGAACGCAAGGCAGCCACAAGTGCTGTGATCTCCGGCCCGAGCGACCGGTCCTGCACCACCACGGGCACGAGTTCGCCGAGCCGCCGGTACCGTTCGCGCAATGCCGGTGCGCCGGGCTCGCCACGCAGCACGTGGGCCTGGTGGGCGATGACCAGCTCGCATGCGGTGATCGCGAGCAGGTGGTCGAGCGCGGCGCGCAGCCCTTCCCCGGCCGCGCACGCGAAAACCTGCACATCCTCCTGTCCGGCGGACGTGTCCATGGTGCCGAGCGACGCCGGGGCGGCCAGCCGGCGCAGCGTGTGCAGTTCGCCGACCGCGCGCTTGTGCACCAGCGCGAGGCCGGCTCGCGGGCCCGGCTCCGGGGTGAGCTGGGCGGGCAGGCCGCTGTAGCGCTCGTCGAGCAGCCGGTGCATGCGCTGCACGCTCACCTCGCCGACGTGCGCGCACGCCGCCGTCGCCGCGTCCATGCGCAACCCAGCCTCGGCGGCGTGGAATCCGGCGGTCGAAACGAACTCCCCGCCCGTGAACGCCGGCGAGTCGGTGGGTGCGGCGAGTGCACGGGAGGCCGCCTCCCCGAGTTCGACGAGGGTGCGCCGTGCGTACGCAAGCGCTTGCGGGCCGACCCGGATGGACACCGGAGCTTGCCTGACCTCCCGTACCGAGGAGCCTTCGACCAGGTCGTTGACCTCGGCGAGCACGGCGGCGAGCACGTCGTCCGGCCCGGCGAGCGCCGGCCGGTACATGGCACGGGGCGCGCCGAGGGCGTCGATGCTCATCGCGCAGGTCAGCACCTGCAGGTCGACCGCGTACTGCCCGGCGGCGGCGCGCAGGATCGCGTGTGCCGTGGCCAGCGGCGCGCCCTGGATAAGGCTCATGCCTTCCTTCGGCCCCGGCCGATACGGCGCGACTCCCCGGTGCGCCAGTTCCTGGGCGGCCGGGCGTTCCTCGCCGCCGACCAGCACCGTGCCGAGGCCGGCGAAGGTCTGGAACGCGTGGCACAGCGGGATGATCTCGCCCGCGGACCCGAACCCGCCCCGCGGCACGGCGGGCACGAAACGGTCGTTGAGCCGCGCCACGAGGAACCGCGCGGCTTCGGCGCTCGCGCCGGTCTCGGGGGCCAGCAGATCGCGCAGGCGCACCGCGAGCAGTGCCCGCACATCCTCCTCGGGCAACCACGGTGGCCCGCCGACGGCCCGGCCGACGAGCAACTGGGTCTGGTAGTCGGCCTGCTGTTCCGGGGCGAGGGTCGTGTCCGCGAACCGCCCGGCGCCGGTGTTCACGCCGTACACGGGCCGGCCGCCGGACAGCTCGGCCAGCACGCGGCTGCGCTGCGCCGCGACGGACGCCATGAGCCCCGCGTCGAGGCGGACCGGTGCGCCCGCCGCGATCTCCCGGATCACGGCCGGACCGAGATCGCCGGGAGTGCGGACGAAGATCGTCACCCGACCGGCTTGGCGAGGTCCTCGATGACCTCCGCGCCGGGCAGCGCGGCGAGCAGGTCCCCGGTGACCAGCAGCTTGCTGCCACGGATACCGCTGCCGATGACCAGCTCGGGCGCGTCCGCGACGGCCTTGTCGATCAGGATCGGCCACTGGGCGGGGAGCCCGACCGGCGTGATGCCGCCGTAGGCCATGCCGGTGAGCGCCACGGCCTCGTCCATCGGCGCGAACGAAGCCTTGCGCACGTCCAGCCGGCGCTTGATCACGCCGTTGACGTCGGCGCGGGTGGTGGCGAGCACGAGCGCGGCCGCGTAGCGGACCTCGCCGGCGCGCTTGCCCGCGACCACGACGCAGTTCGCGGAGGCGGACATCGGCGACGAGTAGGCCTCACAGAACGCGGCGGTGTCGGCCAGCTCGGGATCGATCTCGACGACCCCGGCGTCGGCCTCGAGCGTCGAAAGCGCTTTCGCGACGGGCTCGGCGAGCAGATCGGGCCGCTCGGTGACGGAATCGACGGAAAGTGTGCCAGCGACGGTCCAGTTCCTCATAGCGCTGAGGCTAGCCGAGTCACCAGTTCTTGCCGCCGCGCTGGACATCGATGATCTTCGGCCGCACGTCGACCAGGTAGACGAGAACGGCGACGATGCCCGCGAGCCAGAAGATCGTGCCGGCACCGCCGTAGCCGAACAGGCCCATCGCGATGGTGCTGATGCCGGTGATACCCAGCCAGATCGGCTTGGTCTTGCGGTCCGCGGCCGTGAAGGCGTCAGAGCGTTGCAGCAGGGCGTGCACGAACGCCACCAGACCGGTGAGCGTCCCGGCCCAGCCGATGACGAACATGATCCACTGCGCGATTAACGGCACGGCTCCAGCCTACGTCCCTTCATCCCGGTCAAGCCCGCACGGTGTGTCCAGAATGCCACGAACGGCCCGTTCGCTGAACGGGCCGTTCGGGAAAAGACCGGCTTACTTGGTGGTCTTCGGGGTGGTGCCTGCACCGCTGGCCGGCTTCTTCGCGGTCGTCGTGCGACGCGCGGTGTTGGTGGCACGCGGAGCCGTGCCGGCGGTCTTCGGCGCCTGGCCGGCCGTGGGCGCCGCGTCCTCGATCTTGTCCGCGACCTCGGCGCTCGCCTCGGCGACCTTCTCGCCGCCGCCGCGGGTGCGCTTCGCGACCAGGCCGAGCACGTCCTCGACCTTCTCGCGCGCCTCGTGGCTCACCTCGCCGACCCGGTCCTGCGTGGTGTGCAGCACCTCTTCGACCTGCTCGAGCACGCTCTTCACGCGCGGCTCGGCGACGAACTTGTCCCACGTCTGCTCGCCGGAGGAAGCCAGCTTGTTGTACAGCTTCAGCGCGGCCTCGGTGTACTCGTCGACGACCTTGCGCAGTTCGGCCGGGTCCAGCTTCTCGCGCAGCGTGGTGACCTCGGTCGGCAACTCTTCGATGTTCTTGCGGGCGACCTCGCCGCGCTCCTTGGCCTTGGACACGGCGTCGGCCACGGCCTGGGTGGCCAGGTTGCCCGCGCCGAGCGCGGCCAGCAGCGGGGTGCGAAGCTGCTCGACGGCGGTGTTGACGGCCTTGCGGACCTCGTCAGTCCTGGTGCTCGCCATGATGGTCACTCTCCTTGGGTGGGAGGTCTGTGGTGGAGTTCTGGTTCTCGCGGCGGAACGACTCATAGACATCGAGCAGGATCTGTTTCTGCCGCTCCGTGAGTTCGGTGTCCGAGCGAATCGCCTCGGGCACCGGGCCGCCGGTCGGCAGATCGAGAATGCCGGCCTGTACATACAGTGCCTCCGCCGAGATCCGCAGGCCCTTGGCGATCTGCTGCAGGATCTCCGCGCTCGGCTTGCGGACGCCACGCTCGATCTGGCTCAGGTATGGATTTGACACGCCGGCGAGTTTCGACAGCTGCCGCAACGAAATCTTCGCGTTGTTGCGTTGCTGGCGGATGTACTCGCCGATGTCGGAAGCGATGTGGCCGACCTTTTCGATCGGCCCCGCCTGCGAACCGTCCTCAGGCATCTGGGTCATCTCCTCGCGACACCTCCGAAGTTACGCTCGACTGCTAGCAATTGCAAGCGCCTTGCTTGCATCTTTCGGGGGTGACTTGAGTCACCCTCTAAGGTGGATGGATGCGAAGTGCCGCGCGCCGACGGCGGCGGCTCGTGGACGCGATCATCCAGGCCGGCGCGGTCACCGATCCGGCATGGGCCGACGCGTTCCGGCAGGTCCCGCGGCATGTGTTCGTGCCGCGCTTCTTCGTGTCCGACGCCGGCGGCTGGGCCGCGGTGGATCAGTCCGACCCCGGTTGGCTCGCCGCGGTCTACTCCGATCGGGTCCTCGTCACTCAACTCGACGACAACCCCGGCATGTGGCACGTCGCCCGGCGCATCGGGCCGGTGCGTGGAGTGGCGACCAGTTCTTCCAGCATGCCGTCCATCATGGCCATCATGCTCGACGAGCTGTCCGCCACGGGTGGGCACCGGGTGCTCGAGGTCGGCACGGGCACGGGCTACAACGCCGCATTGCTCTGCCACCGCCTCGGATCCGCGAATGTGTCCACAGTAGACATCGACGCGCGGCTGGTGCGTAAGGCGCGCGCCCGGCTGGCCGTGTGCGGCTACTACCCGGTGTGCGAAACCTGGGACGGCGCGCGCGGGTTCGCGGAAAACGCGCCGTACGACCGGATTCTCTGCACGTGCTCCGTGTCGTCGATCCCGCCGGCGTGGCTCGAGCAGACGGTGCCCGGCGGGGTGATCGTGACGACGCTGAACCGGCCGCTCGGCGCCGGTTTGGTCCGCATCGTCGCCGGCCGCGGCGCGACCGGCTTCGGCCGGGTGCTCTCCCGCGACGGGCGCTTCATGCCGCTGCGAGCGCATCGCCTCGCCGACGCGCGCCGCCTGCTGGCGACGGTTTCCGTCAACGGCAGCAAGCCGCGAGAGACGGACCTGCCGGTGCGGGAGGTGCTGAACCCGGCGAGCGGCTTCGAGTTCTTCGCCGGGCTGGCGCTGCCGCAGGTGACGCCGGTCTTCGATCCCGCCTGCCCGGCGACGACGTACCTGCTGCACCCCGACGGCTCCTGGGCCAGGCACGAACCGGGCGAGGGCGCGGACCACATCACGCAGGGCGGTCCGCGCCCGCTGTGGGACCTGCTCGAAGGGGCCTACGCGGACTGGTATGCGCTGGGCGAACCGACGCGGGAACGGTTCGGGATGACCGTGACCGCGGCCGGTCAGTGGCTCTGGCTGGACGAGCCGGACGGCGAGCACAAGTGGGAGCTGACCCAGTCCGCGACGTAGTCCGCGGTCGACTCCGGCGGCGTGTCCGTCGTGTCGTACAGGCGCACCGGGGGTTCCAGGGTTGCGGCGTTCTTGCGGAGCCAGTCGTTGAACTCCAGGGTTTCCGCGATGCGTGGCTCGTCCCACTGGCGCCACGCCGGACGTGCCCGCAGGCGCGTGGCCAGCGTGCCGGGGTCGGCGACGAGGGCGAGATAGTGGATGCCGTCGAAGAGGGCGCGCTCGGGCAACGGCTCGAACTCCGGCGGGACCACCGTGCCGCACAGCACGACCGGGCGGCCGTTCTGGTGGATCATCGCGGCCATCCGCAGCCACGCGGACCGGAACGCCGGGTGGCCGTCGATGTCATCGCGCAAGCCCGCGGTCCAGAGCACATCCTGCTCCAGGACTACCGCGTTTCCGAGACGGGCGGGCAGCAACGGGCCGACTGTCGATTTGCCCGCGCCGCTCGGCCCGGTCAGCGCGAACAACGGCAACCGCAGGAACGGCCAGCGGTGCCCGCACCGGCCGCAGACCCTCGTCGAGCCTTCGACGAGAGGCGCGCCGGCGCGGTCACCGCAGGCCGGGCAGATCCTGGGATCCACTGGTGTCCATGCGGGGTTCCGCACCCGTCCGGTCCTCCTCCGCGGGGCTCCTTCGTCGCACCGCTCGCGTGCGGTCCTCTAGTCGAACAGGTTCTCGAGGAAGCTCCGCTTGCGGTGACCGCGGTATTGGCGCGGCGAGTCCTCGTAGTGACCGCCGCGATGGGGTCGCGGCGAATCGGAGTAGTAAGGCCGCGGCGAGTCGGCGTATCCCCGGAGCCCGCCGTGGCCCTGGTACGGGGGCGGCGAGCCGTAGTACGCGCTCTCCGCGCCCGAGATCTGCTCCAGCTCACCGCGGTCGAGGAAGATCCCGCGGCACCCTTCGCACTGCTCGATGTGCACACCGTTCTTGTTGACGGTCCTCATCATGTTCTGACATTTCGGACAAATCACGTGTCACACAGTACGCAGGTTCGGCTCAGCAGGCACACAGGCAGAACGGATGCCCGGCCGGATCGGCGAAGACACGGAACGTCTCGGGCTTGTCGTCGAGGAGCCTGGCGCCGAGCGCCTCGACACGGGCCTGCCCGGCGTCCATGTCGGTCACGTCGAGGTCGAGGTGCATCTGCTGCGGCACCGTCTGACCCGGCCATTCCGGGGCACGGTAGTCCGCCACCCGCTGGAAGGCGATCTCCTGACCCTTCGGGCCGGTGATGGTCACCCAGTGCCCGTCGTACTCGGACTTCGGCTCGGGCCACTCGAGCACGGCGGCATAGAACTCGGCCAGCGCTTGCGGATCGGGACAGTCAAGGGCGACGCAACCGAACGTGGGAACCATCAGTTCGCTCCTTCCGAGTAACCAGTGAATCGAGTATGTGAGTTATAACGGCCAACTGCAACCGGTATTCGACATACACTGGTTACGTGCCCGATCGCTCCGCCGATGAAACGCTCGTCGTGGATTTCCTCAACACCGTCGACGTCGAGAACGGCACGGATGTGCTGGCGGACAGGTTCGCCTGGCGACGCTGGGGCGTCGACCGGGGCCTGGAGGCGGGCGCGCTCGACACCGCCCGCGCGGCCCGCGACGCGTTGCGCCATGCGGTCGGCGACCCCGATGCACAGCGCTCGGACCTGCTGGTGCCGGCGCGGATCGAACTTGCCGCGCACGGGCCACGGCTGGTCGCCCCGGATGCGGTGGGCGCGGTGCTGGCCGCCGCGGTGCGGCTCACCGTGCTCGGCGACTGGGAGCGCCTGAAGATCTGCCCCGCCGACGACTGCCGATGGGCCTTCTGCGACCACTCGCGCAACCGGTCCCGCACCTGGTGCTCGATGCGCGTGTGCGGCAACCGCGAGAAGGCGCGCGCCTGGCGCGAGCGAACCGGGCGGTAACGCTCGAACGAGTTACCCACAGAAGCGGCTGTGGATAACCCCATTACCTGTGGATAATTTTGCAGATCCGCAGGCCAGGCCGGTGGACAGGCATCACCCGACTGGCCCTAGAAGATCGCCTGCGCGATCGTGTAGATCAACAAACCGGCCAGCGCGCCGACGACCGTGCCGTTGATACGGATGAACTGGAGGTCGCGGCCGACCTGCAGTTCGATCTTCCGCGACGTCTCCTGCGCGTCCCACCGTTCCACCGTGTCGGTGATGATCGTGGTGATCTCGCGCGAGTAGTTGGTGACCAGGTGCGCCGCCGCACCCTCGAGCCAGCCGTCCACTTTGGACCGCATGTCGTCGTCGGTGACGAGCCGCTTCCCCAGCGTGCTCAGGCCCTCGCGGACACGCTTGCGCAGCTCGCTCGACGGGTCCTCGGCCGCGCCGAGCAGCATGGTCTTCGCCGTGGTCCACGCCGAGCCGATCAGCCGCTGCACGTCGGGGTGGGCCAGCAGCTGCGCCTTGACCTGCTCGGCGCGCGCCATCGTGTCGGGATCCTTCTGCAGGTCCTGCGCGAACTCGGCGAGGAACTTGTCCAGCGCGAGCCGCATCGGGTGGTTCACGTCGGTCTTGACCGCCCAGGCGAACGAGAGCACCTCGCCGTAGACCTTGTCGGCGAGCATCGCGTCGACGAACTTCGGCGACCAGGTCGGGGCGCGGTCCGACACGACGCGCAGCACGGTGGCGTGGTTGTCGCGCACCCACTCGTAGGACCGGTCGCACATCAGGTCGACCAGCTTGTAGTGCGCACCGTCGGCGAAGACCTGCTCGAGCAGCTTGCCCAGCGGCGGCCCCCACGGCTTGTCCACGACCCGTCGCACGACAGCCTGCTCGAGCACGGCCTGCACGTCCTCGTCGCGCAACACCGTGACGAGACCGCGCACGACCGTCGCCAGCTCGGACGTGACACGCTCGGCGTTCTCGGGCCGTGCCAGCCACTCGCCGAGCCGGCGCGTGATCTCCGCGCGCCGCAGCTTGTCACGCACTACCTGCTCGGAGAGGAAGTTGCTGCCGACGAACTCACCGAGGCTGTCGCCCAGCATGTCCTTCTTGTTCGGGATGATCGCCGTGTGCGGGATCGGGATGCGCATCGGGTGCCGGAACAGCGCCGTGACCGCGAACCAGTCGGCGAGCGCGCCGACCATCCCGGCCTCGGCCGCCGCCTTCACGTACCCGACCCAGCCGTGCCAGCCGGCGGCCTCCGCCACGCTGGCCAGCACGAAGATCACCGTCGCGCCGAGCAGGAACGACAGCGCCACGAGCTTCATCTTGCGCAGCCCGCGCCGCTTCGCCTCCTCGCCTGCCGGGGTGCCGAACGGATCCGCCGGCGTCAGTTGCTCCACAGTGCCATTGTCCGTGAGGATCGGGAATTATGCGCGTACCACCTCTCGTGCCCCGCCTGCGGCCGTTCACCTCGACCATCTTCGCCGAGATGACCGCGCTCGCGGTCCGCACCGGCGCGATCAACCTCGGCCAGGGTTTCCCGGACACCGACGGCCCGGCCGGCATGCTGGACGCGGCGAAGAACGCCCTGTTCGGCGGTGCGAACCAGTACCCGCCGGGGCCAGGGCGGCCCGAGTTGCGCAAGGCCGTGGCGCGGCACCGGCAGCGGTACGGCATCGAGTACGACCCGGACACCGAGACGCTCGTCACCGCCGGCGCGACCGAGGCGATCACGGCGGCGCTGATCGCGCTGACGGAGCCCGGCGACGAGGTGATCGTGATCGAGCCGTACTACGACTCCTACGCCGCGGCGGTCGCGATGGCCGGTGCCTCGCGGCGTGTGGTCTCGCTGGTGGAGGGCGAGGGCGGGCGGTTCGTGGTGGACGTGGACGCGCTGCGGTCAGCCGTGACGCCTCGCACGAGGGCGATCTTGGTGAACTCGCCGCACAACCCGACGGGCACGGTGTTCACGCGCACGGAACTGCAGGCGATCGCGGACCTCTGCGTGCGCAACGACCTGATCGCGATCACCGACGAGGTGTACGAGCACCTGCTGTTCGACGACTGTTCCCATGTGCCCTTGGCGACCTTCCCGGGGATGCGGTCCCGGACGGTGACGGTGTCGAGTGCCGGGAAGACGTTCGCGTGCACGGGCTGGAAGATCGGCTGGGTGTGCGCGACGCCGGACCTGCTCGCAGCGGTGAAGTCGGCGAAGCAGTTCATGACGTTCGTGTCAGGCGGTCCCCTCCAGCCGGCGGTGGCGCATGCGCTGGAGCACGAGCTCCCGTGGGTCGAGGCGCTGCGGACCTCGCTGCAGTCGAAGCGGGATCGGCTGTCTTCGGGCCTCACCGAGGCGGGCTTCGCGGTGCGCCCGAGTTCCGGCACGTACTTCGTGTGCGCCGACGTGCGCCCGCTGGGCTTCACCGACGCCGCGGAACTGGCGTGGCAGCTTCCCGAGCGGATCGGTGTGGCGGCGGTCCCGGTGAACGTCTTCACCGACCACCCCGACGACTGGAAACACCTGCTGCGCTTCGCGTTCTGCAAGAAGGACGAGGTCCTGGACGAAGCCATCGGCCGGCTGCGCAAGCTGGCCTGAGGATGTCCCTGAGTGCGATCGAACGTGCGCTGGTCGAGCACGTCGAACGGGGAGAGTTGCTCGACCTGACGGGTGAGCAACCCGGCTCCCGGACCATCCGGGCATGCGTGGTGCGCGACATCATGCGCGGCCGGCTGGCGCCCGAGGCGGACCCGCACGGACTGTGCTTGCGCGGCGCCCGCATCGCCGGTCGCGTGGACCTGGACAACGTCACCAGCGCGGTGCCGCTCAGACTCACCGACTGCCTCCTCGACGAAGGACTCAGCGCCAACGACGCCCACCTCGCCGGCCTCGCACTGAGCGGCTGCCGGCTCGAGCACCCCACCGAGCCGGCCCTCGACGCACCGGACCTGACAGTCCCCTGGCTCAACCTCCGCCACGCGGTGATCATCGGGCACAGCCCCGACGGGGCCGTCCGACTGCTCACCGCTCGCATCGGCGGTGTGTTGACGTGCCGGGGCGCGGTCGTTCGCAACGATGCCGGCCCCGCCCTGCACGGCGACCGCCTGCAGGCCGGCCAGGATGTGTTCCTGCGCAACGGGTTCGAGGCGACCGGCAGCGGCGAACTCGCGGCGATCCGCCTTGCGGGCGCAGACATCGGCGGGCAACTGGACTGCACCGGCGCGATGCTGCGCAACGACTCAGGTCCCGCGCTCGACTTGGCCGAGGCCCGCGTGGGCGGCAGGCTGGTACTCGACCCGGCGGGGCTTGATTCGATCAATGTGGACGGCCTGACCTACAGCGGGCTGCCGCGCGGCATTCCCACCCGCGAGTGGCTGCGGTTGTTGCGCGACGCTACGCCGAACTATGCCGCCCAGCCCTACCAGCAACTCGCCGCCGCCCACCGTGCGGCCGGACACGACCGCGAAGCCCGCCATGTGCTCATGGAGCAACGCCGCGACCAGATCCGCCGTGGACTAACCGGTCGTGGCGAGCGCGCCTGGGCCCGCCTCACGGGCTTGACCCTCGGCTACGGCTACCAGCCCTGGCGCGCCCTCGTCGGCCTGCTCGCCGTCATCACCACCGCCGCGATCCTCACCGCCGTCCTCGGCGCGTACGGCGGACTCGCCCAGGTCCCGGCGGCGCCTGGTGCTCCCGCCGGCTGCACGCTGGTCGAACGCGTCGGAGTCGGGCTCGATCTCGGCACCCCGCTGGTCAGCACCGGCGCCCGCTCCCGTTGCGACACCACCGACGCGGCCACCGGGCAGATCCTCACCATCACCGGCTGGGCCCTGCGCCTGCTCGCCTGGGCCTTCGCCACCCTCTTCATCGCCGGATTCACAGGCGCGGTCCGCAAGACCTGATCAGGCGTGGTCGTAGCCCCGCGCCTCCAGCGCCCGCCGGAGCCTGTCCAGCGTGCGGCGCCGCAGTGGGCCGATCGTGCCGGGAGCCACGCCGAGGCGTTTCGCCAGGTCGACGTGGGTCAGGGACGGTTCGGTCGCCAGTAGGCGGACCAGTGCGCGGTCGCGCGCGGGCAAGGCGTCCACCGCCTGCCACAGCACCCGGTTCCGTTCGCTGGTGAGTACCGCGTGTTCCGGGGTCAGTGTGGGAGTAGCCGGGTCGTGCTGATCGGACGGGGCCTCGCGGCGAGATGCCGACAGCGTGCGCAACGCCTGCCGCCGCGCGGTCGTCACCAGCCAGGCCGGCAGGCGGGCCGGATCCCGCAGACCCGCAGGAAGCTGCGCGAGCGTGAGCCAGGTGTGCTGGCAGATGTCCAGCGCGTCGGCCTCCCCGAGCCGGTGCGCCCGCGCCACCCGCACGATGAGCGCCGACAAACCCTTGACCAGCGCACGCCACGCCCGTTCGTCCCCGCCGAGCGCGCGCGTCAGCAGTTCGGCAACATCCCCGTCAGCCACCGTGCCGCTCTCCCTCTCCGTTGACCACGTTGCGGAACTGAGACGACACGTCCTGCGAAGAGGATCCGGGAAAGTGCTGGTCATCGTCGGATTGAGTAGTCCTACGCACAACCCCGGCGGATACCCAGAGTGATCATCATCTGGCGGATGCACGCAAGCCGGTATGTCTTTTCGGCCGTCTGGGGTGGATCAGAAGCTTTCGAGGTGAAACACTCGCCAGCGATGCTAGAAATGGGCCGACTGCCGCACGGCAGCTGACCTGCTCAAATGAAACTTCAACAAGATCAAGTCGTGGTGTGCGGCGTAGGCGCGATGGGTGGTGGTGGCGGTGATGGACGTCCAGACCGCACACCGCGCGCTGCCGCTCTGGGCCAAGCTGCTACTCACCGCGGGCTTCGCCGTCGCGGGCTGGCTGCTCACCACCGCGCTCGGCGGATTCACGGCCTCCGCCGCGGAATCGCCTAACCCGAACACCACTCACGACACCGGTCACGGTCCGGGTCTCGGCCGCCTCCTCGGCGGCACGCTGACGACGCTCACCGACACCGTGCGCACCACAGTGGACACCACTCTGACCACAGTCACCAGCACTGTCACCACGACGGTGACCACGGTGACGAACGTTGCCGACACAGCCACCGAGACCGTCGCGCCGGTGGCGAACACGGTCTTGCGGCCGGTCACGAGCAGCACGGCCGCCCCGAAGCACGCGAAGACGTCGGGCAGCACCACGGTCACCCAGACCCGCGCCGATACGACACCGGCCGAGAGGCCGTCCATTGTGGTCACGCCACCGTCGGCGGCTGCTGTCCCGCTCGCGCATGCCGAGCCCGCGGCGCCGCAGCCGTCCCGCCACCAGGCGCGCCCGGTCACGGCGGTGTCGAAGGCGACCGGGCCCGCGCCGGATGTGCAGGCGCGTGACGGTGCGCCCGAGCCGGCGCCGACCCAGCCGTCGGCGCCATCCAGCGCCGTCAGCGTCTCGCACGACAGCGGCGGCACCAGCAGGCACCCGCTCGCGATCCTCACCACGCACGCGAGCGCAGCCGACCTGCAGTCCGCGGGCAGTCCGCGCCGCGGCACCTTCGTCGACAGCAGCCGGGACCCGGCGCTGCCAACCACTTCGCCTGACTGACGCTGCCTCGAGTCCACAGCAGACCCGCGTCCAAAACAAGATCAACTTAACGGTCGCGACGAGATCCTCGGGGTTCTTTCCATGCTCGACAACAGTCTTCCCGGCCGGCTAACCGCGCCTAGCCGGATCGGGTCCTGGTCCC
>DASZUO010000228.1:0-9790 GCA_035547575.1 Amycolatopsis sp.
GGGCCGACCTCCTCGAACAGCGCACCGAGCGCCTCTCGTTCGTCCGCCGCCACACCCATGACACCCACGCTACCTGCCGGACCGTGCCTCGATCGCGACGCTTACGATACGTTCCGTGACCACTTTCGATGATCTCGAGCACCTCGACACCTCGATCCTGCCGGAGCGGCAGCAGCGGATCCTGGTCGCGATCCGGGACTGGGTGGTCAGGCACGGGTACTCGCCGAGCACGCGGCAGATCGGCGACGCCGTGGGGCTGCGGTCGTCCTCGTCGGTGTCCAAGCACCTGACCGCGTTGGAGGACAAGGGTTTCCTCCGGCGCGGCGACGCGGTCGCGCGCCCGATCGACGTGCGGATCTTCCTGCGGGACGCACCGGCGCGCGAATCCGGCGACTCGGTGCCGGTGCCGGTGCTCGGGCACATCGCGGCGGGCGTGCCGATCGCGGCGGAGGAGAACCTCGACGACGTGCTGACGCTGCCACGCGAACTCGCCGGGCGCGGTACCGTGTTCGGCCTGCGGGTGCGGGGCGACTCGATGATCGACGCCGCGATCTGCGACGGCGATATCGTGGTGGTTCGCCAGCAGTCCGAGGCGTACTCGGGCCAGATCGTCGCTGCGATGATCGACGAGGAGGCGACCGTGAAGGTGTACCGGCGCCGCGACGGCCACGTCCTGCTCGAGCCCCGCAACCCCGCCTACGACGTCATCGACGGCGACAACGCGGTCGTGTTGGGCGTCGTCGTCTCGGTACTGCGCAGCGTCTGATGGTCCACGGCGCGGTCTCACCCGGCTGACTTCAGCGCGGCGAGCCGGGCGGCCAGGAAGCGCCGGTCGGCCGGGTTCGTCGCCAGTTCCAGCGCCCGCCCGTACGCCGCGGCCGCCTCGCCGGCCCGTCCGATGCGGCGCAACAGATCCGCACGCGCGGAATGCCAGAGGTGGTAGCGCTGCAGCCCCTCGATCCGGTCCACCAGCGCGAGCCCCTCCTCGGGCGTGGTGGCCATCGCGACGGCCACCGCATGGTTGAGCGCGATCACCGGCGACGGCGCCAGCTCGAACAGCGAACCGTACAGCGCCGCGATGCGCGCCCAGTCGGTCACGTCCGCCGTCGGCGCCTGCGCGTGCAACGCCGCGATCGCGGCCTGCAGCTGGTACGGGCCGGGCGTGCCGTGCCGCAGCGCCCGGTCCAGCAACCCGAGCGCCTCCGCGATCTCCGCGCGATCCCACCGCGCCCGGTCCTGGTCCTCCAGCAGCACGACCTCGCCCGAGGCGGTGTACCGGGCCGGGGCACGCGAGTCGTGCAACAGCAGCATCGCGACCAGTCCCAGTGCCTCGGGCTCGTCGGGCATCAGGGTCGCGACGAGCTTGCCGAGCCGGATCGCCTCCTGCCGCAGCAGCACGTGCTCCGGCCGGCCGGGGTCGGTGGTGTAGCCCTGCGTGAAGATCAGGTACACCACCGCGAGCACCCCGGCCAGCCGCCCGGGCAGCAGATGGTCGGCGGGCACCTCGAGGCTGATCCCGGCGTCGCGGATCTTCCGCTTGGCCCGGACCAGCCGCTGCGCCAGAGTGGCCTCGCTGACCAGGAACGTGCGCGCGATCTGGCCCGCGGTCAGCCCGGCCACCGCCTGCAAGGTCAACGCGACCCTGGCGTCCTCGGCGAGCGCGGGGTGGCAGCAGGTGAAGATCAGGCTGAGCCGCTCGTCGCCGATGTCGAGCAGGCGCCGCTCGCTGAAGTCCGTCATCGTCGCTGTCTCCGCGGGAACTTCCTTCGCCACCGCGAGCCGGGCGCGGCGCAGCCGGTCGATCGCCCGGTTGCGGGCGGTCGTGAGCAGCCAGGCGACGGGATCGGCCGGCACGTCGCCGGGCCAGCGCCGCAGCGCCAGTGCGCACGCGTCCTGCAACGCGTCCTCGGCGAGTTCGAAATCGCCGAGCAGGCGCACCAGCGCCGCGAGCATCCGCGCCCGGTGGTCGCGGTAGACACGCTCCACGACCGACGATGCGGAGTCAGTCACCGGCGGCGGTCGCCTCCGCGGGCCGGTGGTCCACCCCGGGTACCTCGGCGATCGGGCGCACCTCGATCGAGCCCACCTCCGCCATCGGGCACAACTCGGCCAGTTCCAGCGCCTCGTCCAGGTTGCGGCACTTCAGCACGTAGTAGCCGCCCAGGTGCTCGTGCGTCTCGGCGAACGGGCCGTCGGTGATCAGCGTCTTCCCGTTACGCACGCTGACCGTCGTCGCCGTGCTCTCCGCCTGCAGCGGATGCCCCGTCACCAGGGCGCCCCGGCGGCGGCACTCGTCCGCGAACGCGTTGACCCGCGCCAGCGCCTCGGGGAACTCGGGATCGCCCGGTTCGGGCCGCACGCAGTCGTAGATGAGCAGCATGTAGAGCATCGATCACCTTCCAAGGAACGCCAGTAGCCGCGCCTGCTCGTCGGCCCCCGCCGGCGGCGTCACCTCGGGTCCGAAGAACCCTGGCCGGCGCACGACGTGGCCGCGCGACCAGTCGAACGCCACCGTCACGAGAGCCGGATCGAGCCGCACATCCATACCCAGAGGGTGCCCGATGTCCCACGCGTGCGCGACATGGTCGGTGATGAGCAACGTGACCAGTTCCGACAGCGGCACCTCACCGAGCCCGGGCAGCGTCGTGCGCCGCGACAGGGACTCCTCCGACAGCGCCGCGACCGACTCCTTCCGCGCGATCCGCCACGTCGTCAGCGGGTCGTCGGCGGCGAGCACCCGCGGCTGCGGCGACCCGGGCGCGCCCCGGCCGTCGGCGTACTCCTCCCCCGTTGCCCAGGCGCGCATCTGGTGCTGGCCCCAGATGACGTGCCCGGCGACGTCGCGCACCGACCACTGCGTGCACGCCGACGGCGTGTCCCACTGCTCCGGCCGCACCTGCGCCAGCACCGCGTCGAACTGGTCCTGCGCCCGCTGGTAGAGCTCCATCGTGTCCATGATCGGTCCCTTCCTCGAGGATGTCGTGCACCCAAGGACGAGCGACGACGGCGGAACTCGACAGCAGTCGCCGGAATTTTCTGGCAGGGTGATCAGGTGCCCGCCCGGATGCGTTCCCTGCTGACCGACTGGACGGTGCTGGGCCCGGTCGTCGCCGCCATCGCGCTGGCACTGAGCTGGGGCCGCAAGCTCCCTCTCCCGTTCGTGATCGTGGTGGCGCTGTGCCTGGCGGCGGCGGTGCTGGCCGCGGTGCACCACGCGGAGGTCGTGGCCCACCGGGTCGGGGAACCGTTCGGCTCCCTGGTGCTCGCCGTCGCGGTCACGGTGATCGAGGTCGCCCTGATCGTGACGCTGATGGCCGACGGCGACGCGAAGAGCGCGTCGCTGGCGCGGGACACAGTGTTCGCCGCGCTGATGATCACCTGCAACGGCATCCTCGGCCTTTCGCTGCTGGTCGGCGCCTGGCGATACCGCACCGCCGTGTTCCACGCCGAGGGCAGCGGCGCCCTGCTGGCCACCGTGGCGACGCTGGCCACCCTGACACTGGTGCTGCCGACGTTCACCACCAGCCGTCCCGGCCCGGAGTTCTCCCCGGCGCAACTGGCGTTCGCGGGAGTCGCGTCGATCGTGCTCTACGGCGTCTTCGTGGCGATGCAGACCGTGCGCCACCGCGACTACTTCCTGCCCGTCAAGCAGGAGGGACCCGAGGAGCACGCGCCGCCGCCGAGCACCCGCGCGGCCTGGTTCAGCATGGCGTTCCTGCTGCTCGCCCTGGTCGCCGTCGTCGGCGACGCGAAGGCCGTCTCCCCCGCCATCGAGGTCGGCGTCAGCAGGGCCGGACTGCCGCAGGCCGTGGTCGGCGTCGTGATCGCGCTGCTGGTGCTGCTGCCGGAGACGATCGCCGCGGTGCGGGCGGCCGTGCGCGACCGCATCCAGACCAGCCTCAACCTGGCGCTGGGGTCGGCGATGGCGAGCATCGGCCTGACGATCCCGGCGATCGCGATCGCGTCGATCTGGCTGCCGGGCGGCCTGGTGCTCGGCCTGGGCAGTACACATCTGGTGCTGCTGGCGCTCACCGTCGTGGTGAGCGTGCTGACGATCGTGCCCGGCCGCGCGACCCTGCTGCAGGGCGGCGTGCACCTGGTGCTACTGGCCGCGTTCATCTTCCTTGCCATCAACCCGTGATGTCCTTTTCGGACTCTGGTGGCGGACTCGGCCGAACGGCCTAGACTCCTTTCTCGAAACGGGACGGGAGGCACCGATGCCGGAGCAGGTGAGCGCCGCGCGGGAGATCGCGGCCGGGTACGACACGAGTGGCGGCGCGATCGAACTGGGCTCGGTGGTGGTGGACGGCTCCGCCGACCCGCAGGCCGTCGTGCGGATCCCGCTGGCGATGATGAACCGGCACGGGCTCATCGCGGGCGCGACCGGCACCGGCAAGACCAAGACGTTGCAGTGCATCGCCGAGCGGCTCTCCGCCGCCGGCGTGCCGGTCGTGATGGCCGACGTCAAGGGCGACCTGTCCGGCCTCGCGCGTGAGGGCACGCCGAACGACAAGATCACCAAGCGCGCCACGGAGACGGGTGACGACTGGCAGCCTGCCGCGTTCCCCGTGCAGTTCCTGTCCCTGGGCACCAGCGGCACCGGGGTACCGGTGCGTGCGACGATCAGCGGGTTCGGGCCGCTGCTGTTGTCGAAGGTGCTGGGGCTCAACGAGACCCAGGAGTCCACGCTGGGGCTGATCTTCCACTGGGCCGACGGCAAGGGCCTGCCCCTGCTGGACACCAAGGATCTCCGTGCCGTCATCACGCACCTCACCGGTCCGCAGGGCAAGGCGGACCTGCAGGGCATCGGTGGCGTCTCGGCGGCCACGGCGGGCGTCATCCTGCGCGCACTGTCCAATCTGGAGGCTCAGGGCGGCGAGGAGTTCTTCGGCGAGCCCGAGTTGTCGGTGGCCGACCTCATGCGCGCGGACGGCGGGCGGGGCATCGTCAGCCTGCTCGAACTCGGCAATCTCAACGACAAGCCGGCGCTGTTCTCCACGTTTCTGATGTGGCTTTTGGCCGAGTTGTTCGAGGCGCTGCCCGAGGCAGGCGACCTCGACGCCCCCAAGCTGGTGTTCTTCTTCGACGAGGCGCACCTGCTCTTCGACGGCGCGTCCCGTGCGTTCGTGGACCGGATCGAGCAGACGGTGAAGCTGATCCGCTCCAAGGGCGTGGGCGTGTTCTTCTGCACGCAGCTGCCCACCGACCTGCCCAACGCGGTGCTGTCACAACTGGGCGCACGGGTGCAGCACGCGCTGCGGGCGTTCACGCCGGACGACCAGAAGGCGCTGGCGCGCACCGTGAAGACGTACCCGACGACGCCGCACTACGAGCTGGACAAGGCGCTGACGTCGCTCGGGATCGGCGAGGCGATCGTGACGGTGCTGGGCGAGACGGGCGCGCCGACACCGGTCGGGTGGACGCGGCTGCGCAGCCCGCGCTCGCTGATGGGCGCGATCGGCGACGACGCCGTCCGCGCCGCCGCCGCGTCCTCGGACCTGCACGCCAAGTACGCGCAGACGATCGACCGCGAGTCGGCCTACGAGATGATGGCGGCCCGCACCGCCCCGCCCGCCCCGGAAGCGTCGCGTGCGGCGGAGCCGCCGCGGGACAAGGACGATCCCGGGATGGTCGAGCAGATCATGGGCAATCCCGCGGTCCGTTCGTTCTTCCGGTCGGCCGCGAGCGCCGCGGGACGCGAGATCACCCGCGGCCTGTTCGGCACCCGCCGGCGCAGGTGACCGTCACCTCCGGCGAGGGGTGATCCGGCCGGCGACCACGTCTTCGAGCAGCGCGCCCACCGTTTCCCGCGCGCACGCCCTGTTCGCGCCGATCCCACCCGACGACCCGCGCTTGATCCAGCCGACGACGTAGGTGCCCGGCTCGACACGGCCGCCGGTGTTGGGGATCGTGCCGCTGCCCTCGTCGAAGGGCAGCCCCGGCACCGGGGTGCCGCGATGGCCGACCGCCCGCACGACCAGCCCGGCCGGGATTTCCGCACCGCTCACCCGCACCGCCCGCACCTGCGAATCGCCAAGGATCTCGCGAGGCGCGCAGTGGTACCGCAGCACGATCCGGCGCCGCTCGTCGCGGGGCGGAGCCGACCAGTCCACCGCCTCCCTCGGCAACCCCTCGAGCAGGCCGGCCTTGCCCGCCGCCGCGTCGATCGCCTCGCCCACGCGGCGATCGTGGTCGTCCACCACGAGATCCACGTCGTTCCGCCGGGCCAGCGCGAGCAGTTCGGGCATCGTGTACGCGGCGTCCTCCGGTCCGCGGCGCCCGAGCAGCACGACCTCCCGCACCTTGCCCGACCGCAGCCGGGCGAGCGCCTCCCGGGAGATCGTGGTGCCTTCCAGAGCGGAGGGGTCGGCGGTGAGGACCCGCGCCACGTCGAGCGCGACGTTTCCGTTGCCCACCACCACAATCCGCTCCGCGGACGGGCCGACCGCGTCCCCCGACACGTCGGGATGCCCGTTGTACCAGCCGACGACGGTCGTGGCCGCGACACTGCCGGGGAGGTCCTCGCCGGGGATGCCGAGCCGCCGCGCCGAGGACGCGCCGACCGCGTAGATCACGGCGTCGTGGCGGGCGGCGAGATCGTCGGCCGTGGTGTCCCGTCCCACCTCGGTGCCCAGGCGCAACCGCACCCGCGGATGGTGGTGCAACCGCGCGAACCTCTCGCCGATTCGTTTGGTGGCCGGGTGATCCGGCGCGACCCCGTACTCGACGAGCCCGCCGGGGACGGCCAGCCGGTCGACCAGCGTGACGCGGGCGCTGGTGCGCAGCACCAGATCCTCGACCGCGTACATGCCCGCCGGGCCGGTGCCCACCACCGCGACGTCGAGTTCGGGGAAGTCGCTCGGCACGGCAGGCGGGAACGTCGGCGCCCCCCACGCGTGGAAGTTCGGCCCGGCGGCCGCCGGCGGCTCGCGGTCGGCATAGAAGGCGGCGTTGATGTGCGCGTACTCCCGCAGCGGCTCGGTCAGGCTCTCCACGGGGAAGACCGCGTCGACCGGGCACGCGTCGGCGCACGCACCGCAGTCGATGCACGTGCGCGGGTCGACGTAGAGCATCTCGGTGGTGCCGAAGCCGGGCTCGTCCGGCGTGGGGTGGATGCAGTTGACCGGGCACACCGACACGCACGACGCGTCGGCGCAGCAGGTCTGCGTGATCGCGAAGGCCATGGCTCAGATCAGGTTCGCGCGCTTGTAGACCCGGACCGACGCCCTGGTGAGCAGCCCGGCGGAAGCCAGGAACTCCATCAGGCCCGCACAACTCGACCGCAGCATCGACTTGTGGTGCTCGTTGTGCCTTGCCTCGCGGATGGCGCGTGCCGGGTCGAGACCGGCGTTCGCGTACACATCGCGGCTCACCATGCTGGTGACGATGAAGTACGCCGCGACGGCGACGACGAACGCGTTGATCCGGCGGCGCAGCGGGCCCGCGCCCTTGAGCCGCGCCCGCGTCTCGTCGCGGGCGAAGGCCATGTGCCGCGATTCCTCGACGACGTGGATGTTGTTGATCGTCCGCACGAACGGCACGACGCGCTCGTCACGCATCCAGTCGCGTTGCATGACGTCGAGCACCTCTTCGGCGACAAGGATGGCCGCGTAGGCGGCCTCGCCCTTCGCGGTCGCCTTGAACAGCCTGCCCAGTTCGACCGCCAGCCGGCGCGGCCGGTACGCGGGCGCCCCCAGTTTCGCGGCGCCACGGGCGAACATGATCGAGTGGCGGCATTCGTCCGCGATCTCGGTCAGCGCCCACTGGAACGCGGGGTCGGTCGGGTCCTTGGCGTAGAAGTCCCGCAGCACCATCTGCTGCAGGATCATCTCGAACCAGATCCCGGTGCTCGCGACGGACGCCGCCTCCTGGCGGGTCAGTTCCCGCTGCTGCTCCGGCGTCATGTCGGCCCAGTACGGGGTGCCGTAGAGGGTGCTCCACTCCGGGCTGGCGCCGTGGTAGCTCGTGTCCAGCGGCGTCTCCCAGTCGACCTCACGCACGGGGTCGTAGGACAGCGTCTCCGACGAGTCGAGCAGCCGGCGCGCGACACTGGTCATGACGGGCTCCCTCGCTACAGTGTCTGTTACTCAGATTTACAGTTACCAACGGTAACACATACTTTCGGGGAACGCGCAAGTACGCGGCCAGGGCACCGGAGTGCCCTGGCCGCGACCGCCGGGACGGGTCAGAGAAGGTCGTCGATCTGGCCCATGGCCAGGCGCATGCCTTCCTCCATCCCCATGTCGACCAGCTTTTCCAGGTGTTCGGCGCTGGCGAACCGGGTGACGGTCGTCATCCGCGCGCCGGGCCCGGTCGCGTCGAGGGTCACCACCGTGTGCGTGGCGGCGATGCCCGTGCTCGGTTCGCCGTTCTCGTCCGCGAACCCGTCGTCGAACTCGAGGCGGTTCGGTGCGTCGATCGCCGTGATCTGCCACCAGCCGTGGGCCTTGTCGCCCTCGGGCCCGGTCATGTAGTAGTTCGAGCGGCCGCCGACGGTGAAGTCGTGCTGATGGAACGTCGCTGGGTACGTCGGCGGCCCCCACCAGCGCTCGAGCTGGCGCGGGTCCTGCCACACCTGCCAGATGCGCTCGACGGGCGCGGCGAACTCGGCCACGAACGTCAAGGTCAGTGCCTGCGGGTCCTTGCGGACGTCGACAACTGTCATTTCCCGGCCCCCTTCTCCTCGGTCAGAATGTCCTCAATGGACTGGACGCGATGGCGCCAGATCCGCTCGTACGCCTCGAGCAAGCGAGCCGCGTTGCGCAGCATTTCCGGATTTCCGTGCACGACCTGCTCCCTTCCCCGCCGCTGCTTGACGACGAGGCCGGCCCGTTCCAGCACCGCGACGTGTTTCTGCACGGCGGCGAAGCTCATGTCGTACCGCCGCGCGAGCGACGAGACGGACTGCTCCTGCCGCAGCACCCGCTCGACGATGTCGCGCCGGGTCGCGTCGGCAAGCCCGTGGAAGATCCGGTCCACTTCCGCGTCATCGAGCTGATTTACAACCACATGGTTGTACGTTAGTGGCGCCCGCGCCAATGTGCAAGACGAGGTCCGCTGTATAGGTCGTTATACTGCTAGCGTCCGGCCGTGGACCTTTTCGCCCGCTCCTGGTCGGCGTTGCGCACGACCGTCGCCGGCCTCGCCGACGAGGACTTCGCCCAGCCGTCCGGCTGCACGGGCTGGCTCGTGCGGGACCTGGTCTGTCACCTCGTCATCGACGCCCAGGACGTGCTGATCACCCTCGTCACCCCCGCCGAGCGGGAACCGACCCGCGACGCGGTGACCTACTGGGACGTCGCCTCGACGCCTCCGGCAGGCGACGATCCGCTCGACGCGCTCACCGTGCGGCTGGCCGCCGCGTACCAGGAGCCGTGGCTGCTGAAGTTCCACCTCGACGACGTGGGCTCGGCGGCCGGGCGTGCCGCCGGACTCGCTGCCCCGGACCTGCGGGTGAGCACCCGCGACCAGGTGCTGACCGCCGGCGACTACCTCGGCGCGTACGTCCTGGAGTGGACCCTGCACCACCTCGACCTGATCGCGCATCTCCCCCACGCGGCCGGACCGGGCGCGGCGAGCCTCGCCCGGTCCCGCGAGATGCTGGAGGCGATCGCCGGGGCCGCGTTCCCCGCGTCGTGGTCCGACCGGGACGCGATGCTGATCGGCACCGGACGACGCGCGCCGACCGCCGCGGAGAAGGCCGAACTGGCTGTGCGAATCCCGTTCGTGCTGGGGTGATCCGGCCGGTCGTGCGGCCGGCACCGGTATCCGAGGTCCGGCGGCGCGGGCC
>DASZUO010000229.1:0-16405 GCA_035547575.1 Amycolatopsis sp.
CTCCGCCAGGCCACACCGGCCACGCCGCGAAACCGCGGAAGCACCAGGCGCTAGGCTTTGGCGGGCGGGCCCGTAGCCCAATTGGCAGAGGCACACGGTTTAGGTCCGTGCCAGTGTGGGTTCGAGTCCCACCGGGCCCACGAGGCGGCTTAGCCTGTTCGCTTCGCCTTCGGCTACGCTCCCGGTGCCCGCAGTATCTGCCCGGGGGGCGACCCCCGGACCCCCGGCATACCGTGGTCACCTGTCGCGGTTTGGCGCCGCTTCGCGGTTTGGTCCCGATTCGCGGTTTGGCGCCGCGGCTTCGCCTGTCACTTCGGTCGCGACGTCAGTAGCTCCGCTAGGTGAATGCCGTCGCGGTGGGCGAGGTGGGCGAGCTGGGTGCGGCAGGAGAAACCGTCGGTGAGCACGGTCGCGCCGGCACCGGCCGCACGGACCGCGGGCAGCAGCTCGTTCTCCGCGACGGCGACGCTGACGTCGTAATGTCCGCGCTCCGCACCGAAGTTGCCTGCGAGCCCGCAGCAGCCGCCGACCACACGCGTGTCGACCCCGGCCCGGTCGAGGATCATCTGGTCGGCGCCGAAGCCGAGCACGGCGTGGTGATGGCAGTGCGGCTGCACGACGGCGCTCGTCCCGCTCAGGTCGGGCGGCTCCCAGCCGTCGACCTCGCCGAGTAGTTCCGCGAGCGTCTTCATCGAACCCGCGACGGCGGTCACCTCCGGCGTCGGGCCGAGCAGTTCCGCGGCGTCACTGCGGAAGACGGCCGTGCACGACGGTTCGAGACCGACGACGGGAGTGCCCGCTGCCGCGAGCGCGTGGACGCTGCGGGCGAGCAGCTTGCGCGCGGTGCCGAGTTGCCCGGTGGAGATCCAGGTCAGCCCGCAGCAGAGCTTCGTGTCCGGAATGGACACGGAGAAACCGGCGTCCTCCAAGACGTTCACGGCCGCGATGCCGACCTGGGGGGTGAAGTGGTCGGTGAAGGTGTCCACCCACAGCGTCACCGGCTTGCCGCTGGCCATCGGATGTCCGGCGAACCAGCGGCGGAACGTCTGCGGCGCGAACGTCGGCAGCGAACGGCGCGGGTCGACGCCGGCAACCCGTTTGCCAAGCGGCGCCAGCGGACCGGCCATGGCGCGGTTGACCAAGTTCGGCATCCGCGACGCCACTCGCGCCCAGCGCGGCAGCCAGCCGAGCGCGTAATGCGCGGCGGGACGCGGGCGGCCGCGGTAGCGCTGGTACAGCGCCTCCGCCTTGTAGGTCGCCATGTCGACCCCGGTCGGGCAGTCCGACGAGCACGCCTTGCAGGACAAGCACAAGTCCAGCACGTCGAGCACCTCGGGCGAGCGCCAGTCCGTCGCCGCCTCGGAGTTGGCCAGTTCCTGCAGCACCCGCGCCCGCCCGCGGGTGGAGTCGCGTTCGTCGCGCGTGGCCCGGTACGACGGGCACATCACGCCGCCCGGCGTGGTGACGCGGCACTTGCCGACGCCCGTGCAGCGATGCACCGCCTTGCTGAAATCGCCGCCGTCGTCGTGATACCCGAAACCCAGCCCGGTCCGGACCGGCACCGCGGTGACCTGCCGCAGATCCACATCGGCCGGTCGCGGCCGGACGATGACGCCGGGGTTGAGCACGTCCTGCGGATCGAACACGTCCTTGACCGCGGCGAAGGTGTCGATCGCGGCCTGCGAGTACATCAGCGGCAGCAGTTCGCCGCGTGCGCGGCCGTCGCCGTGTTCGCCGGACATCGACCCGCCGTAGCCCGCCACCAGCTTGGCGGCGTCGATCAGGAAATTCCGGAACACCGAGCGGCCGCCCGCTTCGTCCAGCGGGAAGTCGATGCGGATGTGCACGCAGCCGTCGCCGAAATGTCCGTACGGCACGCCACGCAGATCACGCTCCACGAGCAGCGCCTCGAACTCGCGCAGGTACGCACCCAGGTGTTCCGGCGGCACCGCCGCGTCCTCCCAGCCGGCGTGCCCCGGCCGGTCGCCGTAGACCCGTGCGGCCAGGCCGGCGCCGTCCTCGCGGATCTTCCACAAGGCCGCCGCTTCCCTTGGCTCGCGCACGATCCGCGCCGCCAGCGCCCCGGACGCCGTCACCACCGCCTGTGCGTCGGCGGGATCATCGCCGCGCAACTCGGCGAACAGCCAGCCCTGGCCGCGCGGCAGATCCGGCACGGCACCCTTGCGGCTGCGCACCACGTCCACGATCCGCGCGTCCAGGCCCTCCAGCGCCGCCGGACCGAACGGCAGCAGCGCCGGCACCGCATCCGCCGCGGCGGCCATGTCGGGGTAGCCCAGCACGACCAGCGTCGTGACCTTGGGGGCGCGCACCAGCCGGACGGTCGCGCGGCGCAGTACACCCCAGGTGCCCTCGGACCCGACCAGCGCCTTCGCCACGTCGAACCCGCGCTCGGGCAGCAGATGCTCGAGCGAGTAGCCGGACACCTGGCGGCTGAAGCGGCCGAGTTCGGTGCGGATCACGTCCAGCCGGGAGCGGACCAGCGCATCCAGCGCGGTCAGGGTCGGCGAGGTCGCCGGGTCGGCGCCCGCGGTCACCCGCAGCCGTTCCCCGGTGCCGGTCAGGATGTCGGCTTCCAGCAGGTTGTCCGCGGTGCGGCCGTAGCCAAGCGCGCGGGAGCCGCACGCGTTGTTGCCGATCATGCCGCCGATTGTGCAGCGGTTGTGGGTCGAGGGATCCGGGCCGAAGCGCAGGCCGTGCGGCGCGGCGTGACGCTGCAGGTCGTCCAGCACCAGGCCCGGGTCCACTACCGCGGTCCCGCACTCCGGATCGATGTCGTGCACCCGGTTGAGGTGCCGGGAGAAGTCCAGCACCACGCCGGTGCCGACGGCGTTGCCCGCGATCGACGTGCCCGCGCCGCGCGCCGTCAGCGGCACGCCGAGGGACCGGCAGGTGTCGAGCACCGCCCCGACCTCGTCGCCGTCATGCGGGAACACCACCACCGACGGCAGCACGCGGTACAGGGACGCGTCGGTCGAGTACTCGGCACGGCGGCGGCGGGAGTCGTCGACCTCGGTGACGCCGGCGCGGCGCAAAGCCTGGACCAGCGGCGCGGTGACATCGGCGGAGGTACCCATGACCTCATCTTGTCAAGCCGTACCGCCCGGGGCAGGTGCAGGTCCGGTCGCTAAGGACGCCGCCCGAGGAAGGCCAGCAGGCGGTCACTCGCCGTCGCCGCGGGGGAGATCACCACTGCCGGGTCGAAGCGGCCAGGGCGGTCGAGATCGGTCACGAAGAACGGGGCCAGTTCCAGCAGTTCTTCGGCCAGGGACGGCGGGATGGGGCGCGGCCGGCCGCACGCCTGCGCCACATCCCACCCGTGCGCCGCGATCTCGACCGCGCCCGTGCTGGTCAGGATGCTCGTCGACAGGGCGTTGCCGCCCACCGAGACCGACGCGGGTGCCTCCGCGACGGCCCACGCGCCGAGGAGGCAGCAGGCTCTGTCGCGCAGCGTCGCGACGGGGTCGCCGGGCACCGGACCGGGCACGTCGAGGCCGACGTGCCCGAGGTCCGCCGCCTCGTGCAGCGCGAGCAGGGAGTCGTTCATGTGCGCCAGCAGGGCCTCGAGATCCCAGGCCCGGCACGGCGTGGGGCGCGACATGTGCGCCGGCGTGACGAGAAGCAGGCTGCCGAGCGTGTAGTTCACCGCGCGTTCCAGCAGCCCGATCCCACCCATCAGCGCCGCCGCGCCGTCGTCGATCATCGCACCACCGGGATGCTCTCCGGGAGGCCGAAGGTCGCGAAAAGGCTGGTGTCGAAGAAGGACGACACGTGCTTGACGCCGTCCTTCGACAGGGTCAGCACGGGCAGGTTGAACGGCAGGTACACGTCGCCGTCGCGCATGTACAGGCCGAACGCGGGCTGGCCGTTCGCCGAGGTGGGCACCAGAAACATGTCGCCAGGCCCCTCCGCGGGGCATTGGGTGTCGATGAGCCGCGAGATGTTCTCCGCACCCTGGTACCAGCCGATGAACGGCGGCATCTCCCAGACGGCGTCCTTGGTGAACAGCTCCACGATCGCCGGGATGTCCTTGCGCTCGAACGCGGTCACGTACCGGTCCAGCAGTTCGCGCTGCTCGGCCTCGGTCGGCTCGGCCATCTGGTCCTCGCTCGGCGTGACCTCCGCAAGCTGCGCGCGGGCGCGTTGCAGGATCGAGTTGACCGCGGTGGTGGTCGTGTTCAGCACCTTCGCGACCTCGGCGGCGCGCCATTGCAGCACGTCACGCAGGATCAGCACCGCGCGCTGACGCGGCGGCAGGTGCTGCAGCGCGGCCATCAGTGCCAGCCGGATGCTCTCGCGCGAGGTGACGATCGCGGCCGGGTCGGCGCGGTCGGCACCCACCATCGCGTCCGGCACCGGCTCCAGCCACGGCACCTCGGGCTGTTCGACCAGCTCGTCGCCGGCCTGCGAGCCCGGCTGGCCGAGGCCGGTCGGCAGCGGCCGCTTGCCGCGGCTCTCCAACGCGGTCAGGCACACCCTGGTCGCGATGCGGTACAGCCAGGTGCGCAACGACGAACGGCCCTCGAACTTGTCGTAGGACTTCCACGCGCGCAGGTAGGTTTCCTGCACCAGGTCCTCGGCGTCGTGCACCGACCCCAGCATGCGGTAACAGTGCGCGAGCAGCTCACGTCTGAACGGATCGGCCTGCCGGAGAAAGTCCTCACCGGCGGCGGGTCTCTCGGTCATCGTCATAGTCATAAGCATCTCCCTGGCACTCGCTGCAAGTACAGACCGGGCGGCGACCGAAAACTCATCGGTCGGCGAGCGGTCCCGCTCGGACCGAGCACGCCGAGCGACTTAGGTATGCGGTTGAGGACCGCCCACGCCTGACCGCATGCCGCGGCTCCTGAGGTAGTTTCATTAAACAAAACGCGGGTTTGAAATCGTCCTTACGGAGTATTGTTCCGGCGACGGTCGGACGCCACCATTGGTCGCGCAACACCAGGCCGGCTCCCCCGCTCCTCACGGCGGAGCCGGCCAGAGTTCCGGATCGTCCGACCCGCTGTGTATCCGGACTCGGCCCCCGGCGTCGCGCACCCTCATGCTCACGTCGCCGGGGGTTCCTCTGCGCCGCGCGCGAATGTCAAGCTGAGTACATGACGAACGATCGCAACGTGGTCGGCGGGGACCTCGAGCCGTGCGGGACCGAGCCCCTCACCGGGTTCTACCGGGACGGCTGCTGCAACACCGGACCCGACGATCCCGGCAATCACACCGTCTGTGCCGTCGTGACCAGGGAGTTCCTCGAACACCAGACCCGGGTGGGCAACGACCTGGTCACGCCGCGTCCCGAGTTCGGGTTCCCGGGCCTGGTGGCGGGCGACCGCTGGTGTGTGTGCGCCGCGCGCTGGCAGGAGGCCTATGAGGCGGGAGCGGCGCCGCCCGTCGTGCTCGCGTCGACGCACGCGCGGGCGCTGGAGGTCATCGACCTCACGGCGCTGCAGGCGCATGCGGCGGACGTGCCGGCCGACCCTAGTTCGCTGACCTGACCGCGGCCTGGCGCCACGTGAACCGCACGGTGGCGGCGGCGAGCCCCACCGCGGCGACGAGCGCGAGCGCGTCCACCACCGTGTTGTGCCTGCTCGCGAAGTCCGGTTCGAGCAGGCCGCCCGGATCGTCCAGCACCTCGACGCGGGCACCCTGCGGCTGCCTGTCGGTGGAGTCGGTGCGGATCGTGAGCGTGCCGGCGTTCGGGCACGCGAGGGTGTGCACGAAGCCGTAGTGCTGGTAACGCGACCGGGTGTCGACCTCCTGCCGCTGTGCCACCTCGCACGTCTCGGTTCCCCCGAACGTGTGCAACAGCAGACCACGCCCCGCAACGGTCAACGCGGCGAACAGCAGCCCGCCGCTGACGATTGCGGCCGCCAGGGCCCACCACGGCCCGCCCGCGAGGCGCACCGCACCCAGCCCGAAGGACCCGACCCCGGCCAAGCCGAGCACGATCGCGGCGATGGTGCTGTGGGGCGGCAGCAGGAACAACACGGCGCCGACCACGATCGCCAGCACCCCGCACGGCACGGCGACCCGTCCCGTGCGGATTCCCAGTCTCCGGGCCAGATCGCCCGCCGGAGAACCTGCCATCGCGCAACCCTACCGAGCGCGGCGGGCCTTGTATTGTGACCCGCGTGCACGATGCGGGCTACTACGAGATGCTCGGGGTGGCCCGGGACGCGTCCACATCCGAGATCAAGTCGGCCTACCGCACACTGGCTCGCGCGATGCACCCGGACGCCGGCGGCTCGCCCGAGGAGTTCCATCGGCTCCGGCTGGCCTACGAGACGCTGAGCGACCCACGTGCCCGCGCCGACTACGACCGCGGTCGCGCGCCCGCGGAGATCCGCGTCCGGGCGCGTCGCCGTCCGCGGCACTTCGGCGAGGACCCGGCCTACGTGGCAACCATGCCACGGCTCGAGCCGGACAGCCTCCCGTGGTGGACGCGTGGCGACGAGTGCGCGTGGCCGACATCGCCATCGCCGCCCGGCCACGCGCCGGCGGTGATTCTGCTCGGCTGGCTCCTGCTGGTGGTCCTCCCGCTGACGACGAGTTGGCTGCTGCTGACCGTGTGGCTGCTGCTGGCGACGGCGGTCGCGATCTGGCTGACGCGCCGTCACCTGCTGTTGCGGCGCGCCCGGGATCGGTTCGTGACCGAGTTCGGTGGGACGCAGGTGTTCGGGCGACCCGGTGCCGACCCGGACCAGTGGGGTGAGCGGCTCACCGCCGACCTGCTGGGGCGCTACCTGACCCGGCTGCCGGGCGCGCGCGTGTTTCACGGCCTGGCGTGGCCGGGATCGGTGTTCGCCGACATCGACCACGCCGTGCTGTGCGGGCGGCGACTGGTGCTGATCGAGTCGAAGACCTGGCTGCCCGGTCACTACGCGGCCGACGACGACGGCACCCTGTGGCGCGACGACCGCTTGTTCCGCGGCGGCGCGACCCGCCTGCTGCAGGCGATCGACGCCTACGCCGAACTGCTGCCGGACGTGGAGATTCGCGGGGCGCTGGTGGTGTATCCGAGCAGGGCGGGCGAGATCACCACCGAGGAGGACTTCGATCTGCCCGCCCCGCCCATGACGCCGGAGCAGTTCGTGCACGAGATCGGCGGCTGGCTCGCGGCCGAGCCGTCCACTGTGGACTTGAGTGTGCTGCGCGCCGTGCGGCGCCAGGTGGTCTAGGTTGGTGATTGTTTTGATCGTGGTGTCTCCATAGGACACGCCAACGCTCGTCTGACCGTCATGCTCGGCTGCCACTTTCGCCCGCTCAGCTACGGCACGGCGCCGCGAAGGTAGCCGGGCGGCGGGCGATCCGGCCGCCTGGCCACGTAAGTGCCCTTGGACCTGATCGTGATCACCAGACCGCGTTCCCGGAGCAGCCGCGTCGCGTGGCGGGCCGTGCCGAGGGAGACGCCGTACTCGAGCGCGAGCTGACCCTCGGCGGGCAGCGGGGCGTTCGGCGGGAACTCACCAGACTCGATGCGCTCGGTGAGTTGCTTCGCGAGCGCCTCGTACAAATAGCCGGGCTCATCCTGTTCTAAGGTCATGTCCTAAAAAGTAGCATGGAAGCGACAAATTGTTGGGATCAGACACTCCGAGTAGGCTTTTCGTCAATGACCGACCATGAGGAGGCACTGGACACGCGGCTGCGTGAGCTGGCCACGCGGGTCCGGCGCGCCCGCCGGGAGCGGGACCTCAGCCAGGAGGAACTGGCGGATCGGGCGGGCGTGTCGCGGTCGGTGGTGGCGGAACTCGAGCGTTCGCGGCTCGATCAGCCGAAACGCAAGGAGGACCCGCGCAAGCGCCCGCCGCGCAACATCACGCTCGACACCCTGTTCCGGATGGCCGACGCGCTGAACATGCACCCGGCGGACCTGCTGGACGACGGCCCACCGCGACAGCCCGGCACGACGGTCCCGCCCGGTGACGCCGAGGCGAGCCCGGACGGCCAGGTCGCGCCGGACGCCACCAGGGCCTGACCGGCCTCAAGCGGGCGGAAGCTGCCGCAGGAACCGACGCGCCGCATCCTGGCCGTTGCCGAACAGCTTCTTCTGCGTCTCCAGCGACAGCCCGAAGTCGACGGCCGACACGCCGTCGGTGTTGACGAACACCGTCCGCTGGTTCACGCCCTCGTCCTCCAGGCGGTACCGATTCCAGTCGGACATCAGCGTGCCCAGCGAACCCGTGACGAGACCGAGCGCCGACCGGACCGGTTTGTCGTGGTTCACCCACGGCTGGCCGGACAGCTTCACGCCCCACGTCGGCCAGCGGGGCGCCACCCCGTCCGTGCGGTCGAAGACCGTGATCGGGAAGTTCGACAGCAGCCCGCCGTCCACCCACGTCACCTTGTTGCGCTCGCCCGTCACGAACTCCACGGGCCGGAAGAAGAACGGGATGGACATTGACGCACGCACGGCGTCCACGATCGACTCGTCGTCGGCGGTACGGCCGTATTCCGAGTAGTCCCACGGCAGCCGTACGAGCGCGCGGCGCGACAGGTCGCTCACGTGCACCACCAGCGAATACCGCTGGTAGTCCTGCAGCGAGGTCTTCGGATCGTCGAGCCGCAGATCGCCGAACTTGGTGACTCCGGTGGCCTCGAACAGGGGCCCCAGCCATTGGGTCAGGTAGCCGCCGGTGTGCGCCCCCTTGTGCACCAGCAGCGACACCGCGTCGCCGACCGGGCCGGTCGCCCTGCGCAGCAGCGAGCCGTCCTTGAACTTGGCGTAGTCGCAGGTGTGCATGACCTCTTCGAGCTCATGCAGGTCCTTGCCCGCCTTCTGGTACGCGGCGACGAGCGACGCCACGATGGCGCCGGCGCTCGTGCCCGCGATCCGTTCGAACCGGTAGCCCTCGTCGTAGAGCACGAGCACCGCGCCGAGCAGGCCGATTCCCTTGACCCCGCCGCCCTCGAGCACGAGGTCGACGCTCTTTCCGTCCGCCATCGCGGCACCTCCCCCAGTCGGATCCGCTCCCAGCATAGCCACCGGGGCAACCGTCCTTTTAGGACCAGGGACGATTTTTCGCCGAAGCCCGTCCTGTGGCCACCCTCACTCTGCTCTCACCCTGGTGCGGCTGATCGTGATAGGCAGGCTTGCGCGACGACGCGTTCGAGCCCTGGGAAGGTACGTGTATGCGACTGCTCTTACTCTCCAACTCGGCCGCCCCGGGCAAGTCGTATCTCGAGCACGCGATGGACGCACTGGCCGAGGTGCTGACCGGCGTCCGGCGCCTGGTGTTCGTGCCGTTCGCGCTCAGCGACCACGACGGGTACACCGCGCGGGTCACGCAGGCGCTGGAGCCGCTGAGCGTGGAGGTGGTGGGCGCGCACGAGGGTGATCCGATCAAGCTGTTCAACTCCGCGCAGGCCGTGTTCGTCGGCGGCGGCAACACCTTCCGGCTGCTGCGCGCGCTCTACGCCCGCGAACTGCTGGCGCCGATCCGGGACCGGGTGGCGCACGGCACCGTCTACATCGGAGCGAGTGCGGGCACGAACGTCGCGTGCCCGACCATCCGCACGACCAACGACATGCCGATCGTGCAACCGCCGGCGTTCGAGGCCAGCGGTCTCGTGCCGTTCCAGATCAACCCGCACTACCTCGATCCGGTCGAGGGCGACGTGCACATGGGCGAGACCCGCGAGGAGCGCATCGAGCAGTTCCTCGAGGAGAACGACGCACCGGTGCTGGCCATGCGGGAGGGCACCTGGCTGCGGCGCGTTGACTCGTCTCTCACGCTCGGCGGCGACGAGGTGGGCGCGCGGCTGTTCCGGCGTGGCCACGAGCCGGCCGAGGTGCCCTCCGGCGCGGACCTCAGCCGGCTGCTGGAGACCGTCGCACTGTTCCGCTGAGGCAAGATCGGGCTATGACGTCTTGGGCGCGCCCGATCGAGACCGGCTGGGTGCTCGCCGATCCGCACCACGGGCCCAGGGCACTACCCGCGGCGAGATCGGCGCTGGACCGGCTGCTCGCGAAGGCCTACCGGCCGGTGCGCGATGTCGTCGTCGCATACGAGGTGGACGGTCGTGACGGCACCGCGCGCGGCGTGCTGTGCCTGATCGATCCCACGGCGGTGGACTCGCACGTGTGGCACAGCGAGGAGGTCTATCCCCGCATCGTGGCGGAGCGCGCGGCGGCGCTGCTCGGGCTGGGGCGCGCGACGAGCGCCGCGCTGCTGGTTCCGGTCGCCGAGGGCGAGGCGCTGACCGCCGCCGTCGGCGAGTCCGTCGGCTCACGGGAGCCGCAGGTACGCACGACCGACGCCGGCGGCCGGACGCACCGGTTGTGGCTGCTCGAGGATCACGCGGACCTGCTGACCGCCGTGCAACGACGACAGCTCCTGGTCGCCGATGGCAATCATCGCGTCGCCGCCGCGACCAGTGCGGACCTGCCGCTGCTCGCCCTGGTGACGGCAGGCCCCGACCTCCGGATCGGCGCGATCCACCGGGCGCTCACCGGTACCGGGCTCCGCGTCGCGGAGCTCGCGGCGGCGTGGCGCCGCGCCGGCCTGACGGTCCGGGAGCAGGCCGATCCGTCCCCGCCCGCGGAGCCCGGCACGGTGACCGTGCCCGGCGGTCTCGTCGTCGACCTGCCCGCATCCGGCGAGCCACTACCCCGCATCGACCACGGACTGGTGGAACGGGTGCTCATCGCCGGCGCGCTCGGGATCGATCCGGAAGGGCCGCACGTGCGCGCCATGCCCGAGGGGCGTGTGCCGGGTCCGGACGTGGACGCGCTGCTGCAGCTGGCGCCGGTGCCGTTCGCCGACGTTCTCGCGATGCACGAGCAGGGCAGGCGAATGCCGCGTAAGAGCACCTACTTCACGCCCAAACCGGCCGCCGGGCTGCTCATCGCGGATCTGCCGGCCTGACCCGTGACGGTCCGGGAAGAACACGCTCGAGCGAGGGCCATCCCACGTCCCGCGCCCGCTCCGCGGCCTCCGCCCGCGCCCCGCCGCGCAGGCCGAACAGCCGTTTGGCGAACAGCAGGTAGGCCACCACGAGCAGGTTGATGACGAGGGTGAGGATCTTCAGCACGCTCACCCGGTGGGTCAGTTCGTAGACCTCGGGCACGAGCAGGATCGTCGTCGCGACGAACGTGAGGTACTCGGCCCACCGCTTTCCCAGCCAGAGCCCGATTGCCTCGATGCCTTCCAGAACAGCATAGGCGGAAACGACAAGGCCGATCAGGGAAAGCGTCGAACCGCGCGCGGTGAACGCCTTGGACAGCTCGCCCAGCATTCCTTCGCCGGAACTGCCGGTGCGCCCGCCGATGCCACCCTGGATCGCGTCGACAATGCGAAAGAACGGGCCACTCAGCGCGTCCCGTTCCCGCGCGAACACGAAGATTCCGACTGCCAGCACGGCTAGCACCAGGAAATGCACGACGCGATCGAGCGCGATCAGCCGCAACACATAACGATCACGAAGCAGGCGGCCTCGGAGGGGAATTTCCACCTCCTCCGGCGCCGGAGCGAACTCGCGTTCCGGCTGGTCCGGTGGACGCAACGGCAGCCATCCATCACACCGCAGGCAGCGATGCCAGCGCAGCCCGTCGCACTCCCGCACGATCATCGCGTCCTCGGGCCGGATTCGTGCGACATCCTTGCCTACCAGCACATGTCCGTTACGTGCGCAGGCAAGCAGCTCGTAACGGAACAGCCCCTTGCGCGGCCCGGTGCCCACGGGCGCGGCCAGTCGTTCCTCGCCGGTCATGAGGCAGAGGCTATCTCCACCGGGCCCTTCCCGGTCCGGCACATCTCGTTCTGCAAATTGCACTGATTACGCGGTTTCAGTGAGCGGCACCGGAGTTTGCTACATTACGGTGACACAGCTTCTAGCTCGACCGCGGCCGCGCCTACCATGCATTAAGCCGACAGACCGGAAGCAACCATGGCAATTCGCATTGATTTCGAGGCTGGGGACATCTGTTACGCGTGCCTGGTTCCGAGGGATCAGACACCGAGCACCGAAGAATGGTGTTTCGACGTCAAGAATCGCCCGTTGTGCGGGCAGTGCGCTCGGGACGAGTGCGTAATCTACGAACCGTGGAACGACGGTTTTCCCGACGAGATCCTGCTGCCCGATCAGGCCGCGAACCTGGCCCTTTTCCGGCGCTGACCTGCTGACCCACTCCCCGGACACGCGGCCCTGCCCGGGCCCCGGCGGTATAACGTAGGTGGACCGATCTCGTTCAGCTACGTCGACGCCGCCGCAGGAGGTGGGCAGTGATGGGGGGTTCCGCGGCCCGCCCCGCGATGAGCAGGCGGCGCGAGGTCAGTCACACCAGCGCACGCTCGCTGCTGATGACCGCGCTCGGTGAGTATGTGCTGCCGCGCGGCCGGCCCGTATGGACGTCGACGCTGGTCGAGGTCTTGGGCATGTTCGGTATCGAGGAGAAGTCCGCACGCCAGGCCCTGGCCCGCACAGCCGCCGAGGGCTGGCTGGTGTCGGAGCGCATCGGCCGCCGCGTCCGCTGGTCACTCACCCCGCCGGGACGCCGGCTACTCACCGAGGGCGCCGAGCGGATCTACACCTTCGGCCGCGACCGAGGCAGCTGGGACGGTCGCTGGCTGATGCTGCTGGTGTCGGTTCCGGAGAGCAAACGCGACCTCCGGCACAGCCTGCGCACCCGGCTGACCTGGGCCGGGTTCGGCTCGCCCACCCCCGGCGCGTGGATCAGCGCCGACATCAGCCGCCAGGATGAGGCCGACGCCATCGTCCGCGACCTCGGCCTCGACCGCGAGGCCATGTCGTTCGTCGCCTCCTACGGCAAGATCGGCGACGAGGACGCGATGGTCTCCCGCGCGTGGGACCTCACGGCGCTGGAGGAGCGCTACGAAAGCTTCATCGACGAGTTCACCGGGCTCGACCCCACCAGCGGGGATGCGGTGCTGCACGCGCAGACCCGCCTCGTGCACGAGTGGCGGCGCTTCCCGTTCCTCGACCCGCAACTACCGGTCCGGCTGCTGCCACCGGACTGGAGCGGGGTGCAGGCCGCGGATCTGTTCCACAGCAAGCACGTCGAGTGGCGCTCCGGCGCGCAGGAGCACTGGGAGCTACTCGTCAAAGAAGAGGAAGCGGCCTAGGCAGCACTATGCCCCGACGTTCGCACGCGTCGATCCGCGAGGCTCCGGCTCACCAGCCCGCTAGATCTGTTGCAGGGCGCGATCACGCCGGTCGTGCGCGAGGACTACGCCCGGCTTCCCAACGGACGGCACGTGATCGCGCTCGGCGATGCGCAGGGGGGACCTCCTTGCCACACCGGAGCGGGTGAACAACTACTTGGCGCGCAAAGGTGTCGGTGCCCCGCAGTAGGGTGCGGGTGTGATCGAGCACGTCAGCATTCCCACGCCGGCAGGCGATTTCGACGCGATCGCGGCCGGACCCGAGGACGGGCGGCCGGTCCTGTTGCTGCACGGCTTCCCGGAGGCGGCGATCTGCTGGGAGCACCAGGTCGCGGTGCTGGGCCACCGCGGCTATCGCGCCGTGGCGCCCGATCAGCGGGGCTACTCGCCGGGCGTGCGGCCGGAAGCGGTCGCCGAGTACGGCATCGCGTCGCTGGTCGGCGATGTGCTGGCGATGGCCGACGAACTCGGCTGGAGCCGGTTCGACCTGGTCGGCCACGACATGGGCGCGAACGTCGGGTGGTGGACCGCGTCGGAGCACGGCGACCGGGTGCGCACGCTCGTCGCGGTTTCCACGCCGCATCCTGGCGCGCTCGCGCACGCGTTGCGCACCGACGAGGAACAGCAGATGCGGTCCCAGTACCTGCGCGACTGGCGGGAGCGGAGTACGGAAAAGCGCATGCTGGCCGCCAACGCCGACGCCTTGCGGCGGATGTTCGAGTGGAAGGTCCCCCATGGCCACGTCAACGACTATGTGCAGCGGCTGTCGGAGCCGGGCGCACTGACGGCGGCGCTGAACTGGTATCGCGCTGGCCGTTCCGCGTCCGTGATCGACAAGGTGGACGTGCCGACGCTCTACGTCTGGAGCACGGAGGACGTCGCGGTCGGCTCGGTCGCTGCCTTCGAGACGGAACGCTGGGTGACCGGCGTGTACACGTTCCAGATGCTGGAGGATGTCACGCATTGGGTGCCCGAGGAGGTGCCCGAGATGCTCACCTCGCTTCTGCTGGAACACCTGGCCGCCCACTGACGGCCCGAAAACTGTCGGTGGGTCGCGCTAGCGTCATCACATGGCATACGACTTCCAGGTCACGGTGGACGCCGCCGACCCGCACGTGCTCGCCGACTGGTGGGCGGACGCGCTCGGCTGGGACGTGGAGCCCACCGACGAGGCCTTCATCCGGCGCATGGTGGCCGAGGGCCATGCCCGCGAGGAGGACACGATCACCTACAAGGGTGTTCTCAAGTGGAAGGTCGGATCCGCGATCAGGCATCCGGAAACCGCGCGCCGGATCCTGTTCCAGCTGGTGCCCGAGCCGAAGACGGTCAAGAACCGGGTGCACCTGGATGTCTATGCCGGCGACAAGCGGGAGGCCGAGTTGGAGCGCCTGCTCGGGCGTGGGGCCACGCTGCTGCACCGCGGGCAGCAGGGTCCCTACACCTGGGTCACCATCGCGGATCCCGAAGGGAACGAGCTGTGCCTGCAATGAGCGAAGCGGCTTGGACGGGGAGGTGAGGCTTATCGATTGGCGCGATACCACCGTGGCGACGTGTTGAGCGGCGGTTTCAGGGCCGCGCGCACCACCAGCACGTTCGGTTCGTCGGCGCGCACTAACTCGCCGAGCAGGCGCCGGAATGCCCGGCCGAAGCCCTTCACCTGGTCGGCGCTCACCCCGAAGGACTTGGCCAGTCCGACGAAGTTCGGGGTGTGCAGGTTCACGCCGCGCTGCGGCAGGCCTTCACGATCCTGGTCGTACCGCAACATGCCGTAACCACCGTCGTCCACGATGATCACCGTGACGGGCAGCGACTCCTGCGCGAGCGTCGCCAGATCGCCGCAGCCGTAAAGGAAGCCGCCGTCGCCGCTGACGCACACCACGCGACCGGCGCCCGACGCGGCGGCGCCGAGTGCGGCCGGGAAGCCGAAGCCGAGCGTGCCCCAGCCCATGGGGTAGGCGAAGCGCCGCGGCGCGCTGACGCGGTGGTAGCCGCCCGCCCAGTAGCCGGCGACGCACATGTCGGCAACCACGACGGCACCTTCGGGCAGAGTCTCCTCGAGGGTGCCGAGGAAGTCGGCGGCGTGGGGTTCGTCGGCGCGCATCCGGCGCCGCACGGTGTTGTCGATCGTGCGCAGGCGGCTGGTGAGTTCGGACAGGCCTGGTCGTGGGGCCAGACCGGTCACGAGCTGAGTGACGACGTCGCGGGCGTCACCGACGAGCGTGAGGTCCGGCGGGTAGTTCTTGGCGGCGTCCTTCGGATCGACGTTGACGGCGATCAGCTTGGGTGGCTTGGGCATGAGCCAGTTCTGCGTCATCAGCCCGTCGAAGTCGGTGCCGACGCCGAGCACCACATCGGCCTCGTCCCAGAGCGCGCCGACCTCGGGCGCATGCACCGGGTTCGGTGCAGCACACGGGTGCCCGGGCGGCAGCAGACCGCGCGCGGCGAAGGTCGTGATGACCGGGGCGGCGAGCCGTTCGGCGAGTGTGGCGATCACGGGCCCGGCCTCGGAACGGAGCGCGCCGCCGCCCGCCCAGATGAGCGGACGGCTGGCGGTGGACAGGAGTTGCCGCGCGACACCGACGTCTTCGAGGTTGAGGACGGGCAGTGGTTCGGTGAGTTCCGGCACCGTGGCGCGGCGGGTTTGCGCGCGCAGGAAGTCGGTCGGGATGCCGACGTAGACGGGTCCACTCTGGGCGCGCAGCGCGAGGCTGGCGGCATGGGATACCGCCGGCCCGATGTCCTCTGCGCGGGTAAGGGTGACCGCGGACTTCGTCACGGGCGCGAACATGGCGGCCTGGTCGCTGGTCTCATGGAGCACGCCACGCACCACGCCCGGCCGACGCAGCTGCGACGGGATGTCGGTGGCCACAACCAGCACCGCCGAGCCGGACGCCATCGCTTCCCCGACCGCGCCGAGTGTGTTCGCCGCCCCGGGCCCGGTGGTGACGAGCGCGACGCCAAGCCGCCCGGTCGCACGCGCGTACCCGTCAGCCGCGTAGGCCGCGGTCTGCTCGTGCCGCACGCCGATCACGCGGATGCCACTGTCGGCGAGGGCTTCCCAGATCGCCAGGTTGTGCACGCCGGGTAACCCGAAAACGACATCCACCCCGAGATTGGACAACTCACCCACGAGGTGCTGGGCGCCGCTTTTCATCACCCGACCAGGTTAAGCCCACACGGAACGATCACACTCCCGGTGTGCCACCCACGCCTCCGCCGCAGGAGGTCCCCACAGCCGGCGGGCCCACACCGCCGACGTGACCGGCCACCCC
>DASZUO010000230.1:0-12977 GCA_035547575.1 Amycolatopsis sp.
CACCGTGCTGCTCGAGCAGCCGTCGGTGACCGACAACAAGAAAACCGTCAAGCAACTGCTCGACGCCGCGGGCGTGACCGTCACCCGGTTCGCTCGCTTCGAGGTGGGCCAGCAGTAGGGCCTGACGGCGGACGCGTTACAGTGCCCCGTCTCCGGCAGCATCGGGTACGGGGCACGGTTACGAAAGGCGGAGGCCCGTGCGGCACGGGCCGTCCGTCCGGCAACGTCCGCGATGAGCGGAGAGGCCGGCGGCCCGCACGGGGCGTCGGCCGGGGCAGTACCCAGCGGAGGTGAGGAGGGAGTGACGGACGAGAGAGCCGGTGACGGCTACCGGCGGGTGCTGCTGAAGCTGGGGGGCGAGATGCTCGGCGGGGGATCGCTGGGCGTCGACCCGGACGTCGTGCACTCCGTGGCCGGGCAGATCGCGGCCGTGGTGCGCACCGGGGTACAGCTGGCCGTCGTGATCGGCGGTGGCAACTACTTCCGCGGCGCCGAGCTCTCGCAGCGCGGCATGGACCGCGACCGCGCCGACTACATGGCCATGCTGGGCACGGTCATGAACTGCATCGCCATGCAGGACTTCCTGGAGAAGGAAGGCATCCCCACCCGGGTGCAGAGCGCGATCACCATGGGGCAGGTCGCCGAGCCCTACATCCCGCGCCGCGCCGAACGGCACCTGGAAAAGGGCCGCGTGGTGATCTTCGCGGCCGGGGTCGGCATGCCCTACTTCTCCACGGACACCGCCGCCGCGCAGCGCGCGCTGGAGATCGGATGCGAGGCCGTGCTGATGGCCAAGGCCGTCGACGGAGTGTTCACCGCCGACCCGAAGACCGACCCCAGCGCCAAGATGTACGACGAGATCACCCACCGGGAAGTCCTGGAGCAGGGCCTCAAGGTCGCCGACGCGACCGCGTTCAGCCTGTGCATGGACAACAAGATGCCGATCATCGTGTTCAACCTGCTCACCGAGGGCAACATCGCACGCGCCGTGCGTGGTGAGAGGATCGGGACACTGGTGAGCACCCCCACCGGCGACTCGCCGGCGTAGCGCGTCGGTGGGATCGCAGGAGACAACTGAGTAGACAACGGGAGTAGCCGTGATCGACGAGACCCTCTTCGATGCCGAGGAGAAGATGGAAAAAGCGGTGTCCTTCGCCAAGGAGGATCTGTCGTCGGTGCGGACCGGCCGGGCCACCCCGTCGATGTTCTCCCGGGTCGTGGTCGATGCCTACGGGTCGACCATGCCGCTCAACCAGATGGCGAGCGTGAACATCCCCGAGGCGAGGATGGCGATCATCAAGCCCTACGACCAGGGCCAGCTGGGCGCCATCGAGAAGGCCATCCGCGACTCCGACCTCGGCGTGAATCCGAGCAACGACGGCCAGATCATCCGGATCGTAATCCCGCAGCTCACCGAGGAGCGGCGGCGCGAGATGGTCAAGATGGCCAAGGGCAAGGGCGAGGACGCCAAGGTGCACATCCGTGGTGTCCGCCGCAAGGCCAAGGAGGAGCTCGACCGCATCGCCAAGGACGGCGAGGCCGGCGAGGACGACGTGGCCAGGGCCGAGAAGGAGCTGCAGCACCTGACCGACAACTACGTCAACCAGGTCGAGGAGCTCGTCAAGCACAAGGAATCCGAGCTACTCGAGGTCTGATGGCTCAGGTGAGCGGAGAACGCGAGAAGGCCCCGATGCCTTCTCCGGACGGCCCGTCGGACAACGGGCGACCCGAGCTCAACGGGTCGCATCCCCAGCCGGCGGAGCCGGTGCAGAAGGCGTCGCGAGCCGGCCGTAACCTGCCGGCCGCGATAGCCGTCGGGCTGGTGCTCGGTGCCGCCATTCTCGTTTCGCTGCTCACTGTCCGGTACGTGTTCCTCGGGATCATCGGCGTCGCGATCGCGGTCGGCACGATCGAGCTGTCGCAGGCCCTGCGCCGGGCCGCGGGCATCAAGGTCGCGCTGATCCCGCTGCTCGTCGGCGGGCAGGCGATGATCTGGCTGATCTGGCCGTTCGGCCGGGACGGCGCGCTGATCGCGTTCGCGGTCACGGTGCTGGCGTGCCTGTTGTGGCGGTTACCCGGCGGCGCGGACGGCTATCTGCGGGACATCGCCGCGTCCGTGTTCGCCGCCGCCTACCTGCCGTTGTTCGCTTCGTTCGCGGCGATGATGGTGACGCCGTCCGACGGGGTCGGCCGGGTTCTCACGTTCATGATCGGTGTCGTCGCCTCCGACACGGGTGGTTACGCCGCGGGGGTGCTGAAGGGCAAGCACCCGATGGCGCCGTCGATCAGTCCGAAGAAGACCTGGGAAGGCTTCACCGGTTCGCTGATCGCGGGCGTCGTCGCCGGTGCGCTGACGCTGAGCATGCTGCTCCACGGGCATGCCTGGCAGGGCGTCATCTTCGGGGCCGCGATCGTGCTCACCGCAACCTTGGGGGACCTCGTCGAGTCGCTGATCAAGCGGGACCTCGGCGTCAAGGACATGGGCACGATGCTGCCCGGCCACGGCGGCCTGATGGACCGGCTCGACTCGCTGCTGCCGTCAGCCGTGGTCTCCTGGGTGCTGCTGAGCGCCTTCGTTTAGTCGTCGTACGGGTCGTCCACTTCGGCGCGGCCCCAGCCGTCGGCGATCCGCGTGCGGTCGACGATCGAGAACACGGCGCCGCACGGGTCGGCCATGATCGCGATGCGACCCCATGGGGTGTCGTAGGGGTCGACGACGATCCGGCCGCCCAGCATCAGCGCGTGCCCGGCGGTCGCGTCCGTGCCGCGCGCCGGATCGACCTCGAAGTACACCATCCAGTGCGGCAGTGTGTCCGCCGGATACTCGGGGCCCATGACGTAGCGATAGAGCACCGGCTGTTGTTCGAGCACCCAGGCCGCGTAGTCCACGCCGCGGCTGTCGCCGACCTGGTGGATGGAGTAGTTGAACAGGCGGCCGAAGAAGCCGTCGGCCGCCTCGCCGTCGTGCGTGTTGAGATCGGCGCCGGCGAACGTGTTCGGCACACCGGAGCCGAAATCCCAGTCCGGCCCTGGCTGCCAGAAGACGACGGGCGCGCCCGCCGGGTCGGTGGCGTGCAGGATGCTGCCGCGCTCAGGGATCTCGGCCGGGCCGAGAGTCACCGTCCCGCCCAGATGCGTCACCCACTCCGCGGCGTTGACCGTGCTGTGCACGGACACGTTGATCGTCCACATGCTCGGCTGCTGGGGTGCCGCGCGATAGAGCCCGCCGACGGGAGTCGAGCCGATCGCCGCGATCAGGTAGCGGCCCGCCGGCGTCGCCGGATCGCGGTGGAGGTGGTAGCTCCAGCCGAACAGCCCGGCATAGAACTGTTGTGTCGCGTTCTCGTCCGGTGTCGCCAGCTCGACCCAGCAGGGAACACCGGAGGGGAGTACGGACTGGGTGAGCGAGGGGTTGACCGCCATGCAGGCCTCCCGTCCCGAGGAGATGGCCCAGTCTATGGGTAATCCGAGATTTTTTCGTGCTGTGATCCCATATGCTGTGCGGATGTGGCAAGCCGCCCGTCGCGGGCTCGCGGCGAGGTTCCGTGACGGGGACGTGCTTCCCAGCCCGAACATCTGGTACCACCCCGGCGTCTACGAGGTCGAGAACCAGGCGCAGGACTCCGACGGCGTGATCTGGCAAGCGCTGGCCGGGCACTGTGACTGGGCTGGACGTGATCTGCTCGACGTCGGGTGTGGCGACGGTTTCCACCTGCCACGGTTCGCGGAGTCGGCCAGGTCCGTGCTCGGCGTCGAGCCGCACGCGCCGTTGCTGGAGCGGGCACGCCGCCGGGTGGCCGCGCTGCCCAACGCCGGCGTGCTGGCCGGTTCCGCGCAGCGAATTCCGCTCGAGGACGGGACGGTCGATGTCGTGCACGCGCGCACGGCCTACTTCTTCGGCCCCGGTTGTGAGCCGGGCCTGCGGGAGGTGGACCGGGTGCTGCGAGCCGGCGGCACGTTCGTGATCGTTGATCTCGACGTGACGTGCGAGCCCTACGGTCGCTGGATGCGGGCCGATCTGCCGCACTACGACCCGCTCGCGGTCGACGAGTTCTTCGCCGGCCAGGGGTTCCGCCGCAGCCGGGTCACCACGCGCTGGCGGTTCGCGAACCGGGCGGACCTGGAGGCGGTACTCAAGATCGAGTTCAGCCCGCGCGTCGCGGCGCGGGCGATCGCGGATGTCTTATCGGGCAACGGTTCCGCACGCGACGGGTACACGGTGCCGGTGGGATATCGCATTCTGGTTCGCGACAAGCCCACCGGCCTCGTGCTGCCCGGTCACGCTTCCTCTTCCTCGCCGTCGCTGTCGACTTCGCCGAGGATGGCGTAGATCGAGCGCCGCGCCTCGTCGAGGATCTCGGCGGCGCGCTTCTGCTGGCTCGGCGTGCCGGCGTGGTTCACCTGCATCGCGGCCGCGAGCAGCATGCCGCCCGCCTTGCGGAGGTTGACCTCGTTCGGGTCGACGTCCTGGGTGATGTGCTCCCACGGGGGAGTGCTGTCCTGCCGCTCGGCGGCGGCGCGGCCCTCGTCGGTCAACTCGAACAGCTTCTTGCCGCCCTCGTCCCGGCTGGTGACCAGGCCTTCGTCGGCGAGCAGCTGCAGCGTCGGGTACACCGATCCGGGGCTCGGGCGCCAGAGTCCGCCGCTGCGCTGACCGATCTCGCTGATGATCTCGTAGCCGTGCCGCGGTTGCTCCGCGATCAGGGCCAGGATCGCCGCCCGCACGTCGCCGCGACGACCGCGACGCCCGCCGGGACGACCATGTCCGTGCGGCCCGCGCCGCGGGCCACCGGGACCCGGCGGGAAGCCAGGGCCCCATCCGGGCGGGAACTCGCCGAACCCGCCGCGTCCGAACGGACCGAAGGCCCTGCGGCCTTCATGACCTGGGGGAAAAGGTCGATTTCTCATGTCGGTTCTCCTTCCGATCTGTTCCGACATGTCAACGATATATCGGAACCTGTCGGATTGCAACTGTGCGGCTCATGAGAGACTGAAGGGGCTATGACTGCGCTTCCCCTCGTCTTCGACGCGCCCCGTCGCGGGCTCCCGCCACGGCATCTCGCAGACCTCACCGTCGCCGAGCGTGCCGCGGCCGTCAGCGAACTCGGCGAGAAGCCGTTTCGCGCGAAGCAGCTGTCGAACCACTACTTCTCCCGCCTGACCGTCGACCCGGCGTCGATGACCGACATCCCGGCGGCGTCGCGGGAGCGGCTGGTCGGGGAGCTGATGCCGCCGCTGCTCACCGAGATCCGCGCGGTCGAGTGCGACGAGGGCGCCACCCGTAAGACGCTCTGGCGGGCGCACGACGCCACGCTGCTGGAGAGCGTGCTGATGCGCTATCCGGACCGGGCGACGCTGTGCATCTCGAGCCAGGCGGGCTGCGGTATGGCGTGCCCGTTCTGCGCCACCGGCCAGGGCGGGCTCGACCGGAACCTGTCCACGGCCGAGATCGTCGATCAGGTGCGCGCAGCCGCGGCCGTCATGCGCGACGGGCAGATGCCAGGCGGCCCCGGCCGGCTGTCCAACATCGTGTTCATGGGCATGGGCGAGCCGCTGGCGAACTACAAACGCGTCGTCGCGGCCGTGCGCCGGATCACCGATCCCGCGCCCGGCGGCCTGGGCATCTCGCAGCGTTCGGTGACGGTGTCGACGGTCGGCCTCGCGCCCGCGATCCGCAAGCTCGCGGACGAGAAGATGCAGGTACGACTCGCCGTCTCGCTGCACACTCCCGACGACGAACTGCGCGACACGCTGGTACCGGTGAACAACCGGTGGTCGATCGACGAGGTGCTCTCGGCGGCCCGGTACTACGCCGATGTCTCCGGTCGCCGGGTGTCGATCGAGTACGCGCTGATCCGCGACGTCAACGATCAGCCGTGGCGGGCCGAACTGCTGGCGAAGCGGCTGCGCAAGCACCTGAGCCAGCTCGTGCACGTCAACGTCATCCCGCTCAACCCGACGCCGGGCTCGCGGTGGGACGCGGCGCCGAAGCCGGTCGAGCGCGAGTTCGTGCGGCGGGTCAACGCCGGGGGAGTGGCCTGCACGGTGCGCGACACCCGTGGTCAGGAGATCGCCGCCGCGTGCGGTCAGCTGGCGGCGGAAGGCTGATCAGCGTCGTGGCTTCCAGCCGGACGAGACGATCGCCGACACGGTGGAGCCCGGGTCCAGGTGGGTGCCCGCGACGGGCAGAGTGCTGATCACCACGCCGGCTTCGACCGTCGGGGAAGCCTGCTCCAACGTGGTGGTCGTATAGCCGTCGGCGGCCAGCGCCTGCGTGGCATCCTCGAGTGCGAGTCCGGACACGTCGGGAACGAAACCCGAAGAAGCCTTGGTCATGGTTCCCACCGGCCTCGAGCTCGCGCGGATGTTTCGCGGAGAGTCGCGGGGCCGGTGATGTCCGTTACAACTAGCGGCGCCAGGCTGTGCGCGAGCGCCTGAGGTCGAGCAGCAAGCCGATGACGATCGCCGCGGCGATGCCGATGAGCCACACGTTCTCGGTGTTGTTCTCGTGGTTGTTGTAGATCATCAGGAGCAGCACGATCGCGCTGACCCAGCCCGCGATCCGGGTCCCCTTGGGAAAGCTGCCGTGCCAGCCCCACGCGGCCGACGGCTCGTCGCGCGGGTCGACCTTCATCGGGTCGGATTTCTGCCGCTTCTCGACCGCCTTGTTCGCCACGATCACTCCTCCAGGCCCCTGCCATTCACATCCACCGCCGATAATCCCACATGCGGCCACGCGCGTCGCCGGGCGGTTCGGGACAATGGTCGTGATGAACACTCCCCGCACCGTCCTCGTGCTCGGCTCGACCGGGTCGATCGGCACCCAGGCACTCGATGTCGCCGCCCGTAACCCCGGCCTGTTCCGCATTGCCGGCCTCGCCGCGGGCGGGTCCGATCCGGCCGCGCTCGCCGCGCAGGCGCTCGCGTTCGAGGTCGACGCCGTCGCGATCACGAAGGCGACCGCGCTGGAAGACCTGCAGCTCGCGCTGTACGCCGAGGCGCAGAAGCGCGGCTATGCCCGGGGTGATTTCCGGCTGCCGCGCATCTTCGCCGGCGGCGACGCCGTGACCGAGCTGATCGGGGGGGTCCCGGTCGACGTGGTGCTCAACGGCCTGCCCGGCTCGCAGGGCCTGGCGCCCACACTGCGTGCCATCGAGACCGGGGCCAGCCTCGCGCTCGCCAACAAGGAGTCCCTGATCGCGGGCGGGCCGCTGGTGCTCAAGGCCGCGAAGCCGGGGCAGATCGTCCCGGTCGACTCGGAGCACTCCGCGCTCGCGCAGGCGCTGCGCGGCGGGCGCGCCGACGAGGTGGACCGGCTGGTGCTGACCGCGTCCGGCGGGCCGTTCCGCGGCCGCCGCCGTGCCGAACTGGAGCACGTCACGCCCGCGGACGCGCTCAAGCATCCGACCTGGACGATGGGGCCGCTGGTCACCATCAACTCGGCGACGCTGGTCAACAAGGGGCTCGAGCTCATCGAGGCCCACCTGCTCTTCGACGTGCCCTGCGACCGGATCGACGTCGTGGTGCATCCGCAGTCGATCGTGCACTCGATGGTGACCTTCCGCGACGGGGCGACGATCGCCCAGGCCAGCCCGCCCGACATGCGACTACCGATCGCGCTCGCCATGAACTGGCCCGACCGGGTGCCCGGCGCCGCGCCCGCCTGCCGGTGGGAGGAGGCGTCGTCATGGACGTTCGAGCCGCTGGACGGCACCGCGTTCCCGGCGCCCGAACTGGCGCGGTACTGCGGCAGCGCAGGCGGCTGCCTCCCGGCGATCTTCAACGCGGCGAACGAGACGCTGGTGGCGGCTTTCCTGGCGCAGAACACCGGCTTCACGTCCATCGTGGACACTATTGAACAGGTGGTGCGGGACGCGGGTGACTGGTGCCGTGAGCCACGCGACCTGGAGGACGTATTCGCCGCGGAGCAGTGGGCACGGGCCCGCGCCGCCGAGATCACCACCACGAAGGAGTAGGGCTTGCTCGCCTACATATTCGGCGTAGTGCTGTTCGCGCTGGGCATCTGCCTGTCCGTCGCGCTGCACGAGGCGGGGCACATGGTCACCGCGAAGGCCTTCGGCATGAAGGTGCGCCGCTACTTCATCGGCTTCGGGCCGAAGGTGTTCTCGTTCCGCCGGGGGGAGACCGAGTACGGCCTCAAGTGGATCCCGCTCGGCGGGTTCTGCGACATCGCCGGGATGACGGCGCTCGACGAGGTCAGCCCCGACGAGGCGCCGCGCGCGATGTGGCGGTTCAAGACCTGGAAGCGCACGGTCGTGCTGGCCGCGGGCTCGGTGACGCACTTCATCCTCGGCTTCGTCGTGCTGTACCTGATGGCCGCGACCATGGGCCTGCCGAACATCGCGGGCACGCCGCAGGTGTCCGCGGTGTCGGACTGCGTGCGCAACGCGCAGACCGACGACCAGTTCGCGCACCCGCAGTGCCAGCCGGGTGACCCCGCGCCCGCCAAGCAGGGTGGGTTGCTGCCAGGCGACAAGGTCGTGTCCGTCAACGGCAAGAACACCCCGACCTACCTCGATGTGACGGCGGCGGTCCAGCCGTTGTCCGGTCCGGTGAGCTTCGATGTCGAGCGCGACGGCAAGACGGTCCCGCTGACCCTCGACGTCGTGCAGGTCGACCGCCCGGTCACCGACGCCGCCAACCCCCAGGGGCCGGAGCAGATCGTCAAGGTCGGGTCCCTCGGCGTGACCTTCGCCAACAACTTCACCTACAACCCGGTCAGCGCGTTCGGCGGCTCGGGCGCCTTCACCGCGGACATGTTCGCGCAGACCTGGGACAGGTTGCTGCAGTTCCCGGAGCGCATCCCGGCCGTCGTGCACTCGATCTTCGGCGGCGAGCGCGACCCCAACACGCCGGTCAGCGTGGTCGGCGCCAGCCGGATCGGCGGTGAGGCGGTCGAGGCGGGCCTCTGGTCGCTGTTCCTGCTGCTGCTGGCGAGCCTGAACTTCTTCGTCGGCGTGTTCAACCTGCTCCCGCTGCTGCCGCTGGACGGCGGGCACATCGCCGTGACCTGGTACGAACGTGTCCGTGACTGGGCGCGGGGTCTGCGCGGCAAGGCCGCGGGCGGGCCGGTCGACTACACCAAGCTGTCGGCGGTGACGATGGTGATCGTGCTGATCGGCGGCGCCGTTACGCTGCTCACCGTGACGGCTGACATTGTCAACCCCATCCGGATTCAGTGAGTAGGCTGAACCCGTACAGCTACCGTCGTAGGCCGCAGAGGATTCGATGAGCGTCGAGCTTGGTATGCCTGCCCTCCCGCCGCCCGTACTCGCTGACCGTCGACCGACCCGGCAGTTGAAGGTCGGGTCGGTAGGGGTCGGCAGCGAGTACCCGATCTCGGTTCAGTCGATGACCACCACGCTGACCGCGGACGTCAACGCGACGCTGCAGCAGATCGCGGAGCTCACCGCGGCGGGCTGCGACATCGTCCGCGTGGCGTGCCCGTCGGCGGACGACGCCGAGGCACTGCCCGCGATCGCGCGGAAGTCGAAGATCCCGGTGATCGCCGACATCCACTTCCAGCCGAAGTACGTGTTCGCCGCGATCGAGGCCGGGTGCGCGGCCGTGCGGGTGAACCCGGGCAACATCAAGAAGTTCGACGACAAGGTCGCCGAGATCGCCGCGATGGCGTCCGACTACGGCACCCCGATCCGGATCGGTGTCAACGCCGGTTCGCTCGACCCGCGGCTGCTCAAGAAGTACGGCAAGGCCACCCCGGAGGCGCTCGCGGAGTCGGCGCTGTGGGAGGCGTCGCTGTTCGCCGAGCACGACTTCCACGACATCAAGATCTCGGTCAAGCACAACGACCCGGTGGTCATGGTGCGGGCCTACGAACTGCTCGCGGAGCAGTGCGACTACCCGCTGCACCTCGGCGTCACCGAGGCCGGGCCGGCCTTCCAGGGCACCGTCAAGTCGGCGGTGGCCTTCGGCGCGCTGCTGCGGCAGGGCATCGGCGACACCATCCGGGTGTCGCTGTCCGCGCCGCCCGTCGAAGAGGTCAAGGTCGGCGCGCAGATCCTGCAGTCGCTGAACCTGCGGCCGCGCAAGCTGGAGATCGTGTCGTGCCCGTCGTGCGGGCGCGCGCAGGTCGACGTGTACAAACTGGCCGACGAGGTCACGGCGGGGCTCGAGGGCATGGAGGTGCCGCTGCGCGTCGCCGTGATGGGCTGCGTGGTGAACGGCCCCGGCGAGGCGCGCGAGGCCGACCTCGGCGTGGCCAGCGGCAACGGCAAGGGCCAGATCTTCGTGCGGGGCGAGGTCATCAAGACCGTGCCCGAGGCCCAGATCGTGGAGACGCTGATCGAGGAAGCCATGCGCCTGGCCGAGGAGAGCGGCGAGGGTGCGGGTGCCGGCGAGCCGGTGGTGACGGTCGGCTGACGCGGAATGTAGCGAAAGACCGCGGTCAGCGGCCGATCACGGCCCATTAGCCTCGTTCCCGCCGAGGCGTTTTCTGCGCCTTTGCCGCTATCCTTGTCGTAGTCGAGCGCAGGAACGGGGTGGGTGATGAGCACCGCATTCGCGGGGTCCGCGCTGAACTGGAACTACCTTCTGGATACCTGGCGGGAGCTGACAGTCCCCGAGGGGTGGCGGCCGGAACTGACCGCTGAGGGGATTCAGATGACGCCACCACCGGGGGGAACGCACAACCTGATCGCCGGTTGGGTCAATAGAGCGCTGCTGCCCGCAGTGCCGGATGGCTGTGAGATCTTCCAGACCCAGGGCGTCGGCATCAAGCAGATTGGCGGCATCTACGTGCCGGACTTCTGCGTGGCGCCGCGCGAGGCGATCCCGCCCAACTCGGATCCGGTGCCTGCCGAGCACGTGCTGCTCGCGGTGGAGATCACCTCGAAGAGCAACGCCGAGCACGACCGCAAAAAGAAGCGGTGGGCCTATGCGCACGGGCCGATTCCGCGCTGCCTGCTGATCGACCCGTTCGACGAGGACGGCCCCGCGGTGTCGTTGTTCAGCAAGCCCATCAAGGGCGTGTACAGCGAGATGATTCGCGTCCCCTTCGGTCAGGAGGTCGAGATCGGGAAGCCCTTCCATCTCAAGCTGGACACGTCCCGGTTCTGAGGCCATGCCGGTCGACTGGGCGATCCGCCGGCCGCACCAAGCGTTGCGGCCGCTCATCTCGCGCTACATCGGCTACACCCAGCACGATGTGACGCTCGGCGTGCACCGCGGGCTGCCCTCCCGGCACGTCACCCTGATCATCAGCCTCGCCGACCCCATCCGCCTCATCGAGATGCCGCGGCCGGGCGAGGCGGGCGCCGACCTCGTCGCCGCTGTCGGCGGCATGCACCTGCGCCCGGTGCTCATCGCGCAGGACCGGTTCCAGTCCGGGATACACATCGAACTCGATCCGCTCGGCGTACCCGCCCTGTTCGGGGTCTCGTCGGCCGAACTGAGCGAGTACGTCGTCGACCTGGCCGATCTCGGCTCGCCGCGGCTCGCGCACCTGCCGGAACGGCTGGCAGCGGCGCCGGACTGGCAGCGGCGCTTCGCGATCCTCGACGAGGTCTTCGCCGCCGAGGCAGCCGCGAGCGAGCCGGCGCCGGAGGTCGGCTGGGCGTGGCGCCGCCTGGTCGGCGCGGCAGGGCGCGTCCGCATCGGCACCCTCGCCGAGGAGGTCGGCTGGAGCCGGCGCCACTTCACCGAGACGTTCCGCAGGCAACTCGGGTTGTCGCCGAAGCAGGCCGCCCGCGTCCTGCGGTTCGAACGCGCCGGCCAGCTGCTGCGGCAGGGCCACGGCGACCTGGCCGACCTCGCGCTCGCGTGCGGCTACTACGACCAGGCACACCTGACCAATGAGTGGCGCGCGCTCGCGGGCTGCACCCCGGGCACGTGGATCGCCGAGGAGCTCCCATTCCTCCAAGACGACACCGCGGCGGTGGCACCAGACTCGGCGGCATGACCGAAACCACTGTCTGGCCCGCGTTGCGTTACGACGAAGCACCGGGCGCCATTCGTTTCCTTGTCGACGTCGTCGGGTTCCGCGAGGCTCTCGTGGTGCCCGACGAGCAGGGCGACATCGTCCACGCCGAGCTGCGCTGGCCGGAAGGCGGCGGGGTGATGCTCGGCAGCACGAAACACCGCGAGGGCACGCACGCCCGCATGAAGGCCGGCGTCGGCATGGTGTACGTCGTGTCCGATCAGGTCGACGCGGTGTACGACCGGGTGCGCGCGGCCGGTGCGCGCATCGTCGAGGACCTCAACGACACCGACTACGGTTCCCACGGCTTCGCCGTCGAGGACGCCGAGGGCAACCAATGGACGTTCGGCACCTACCGCGGAGCGCCGTGAGAAACGCCGTGACTCGTTTTCCTTTCCGGGCCGTTATCTGGCAATCTGGAAGGCGTGTTGCGGCTTGCCGGTGCACGGCTGCTCGGTGATCGGGATTACCCGGCGGTTCGTGCCGTCCTCGCGGCCGACCCCGTGGCGAGCTGCATGGTCAGCGCCCGGGTGGAGGTCGCCGGTCTGGATCCGTGGCGGCTCGGCGGTGAGCTGTGGGCCGCCGACTACCGCGGGTCCCGCTCCGGTCGGCTCCCCGGCCTGTGCTTCGCCGGCCCGAACCTGATCCCGCTGCGCGGCAACGCCTCGGCGCTGCGCTCGTTCGCCGACCGCGCCCTGCGCAAGCAGCGCACGTGCTCGTCGCTGGTGGGTCCGTCGGAGCAGGTGCTGGGCCTGTGGGACGAGCTGGAGGCGGAGTGGGGCCCGGCGCGCGAGGTACGTGCCGACCAGCCGCTGATGGCGATGGAAGGCCAGCCGGCCGTCGCGCCCGATCCACTGGTCCGGCCGGTCCGGCTGAACGAGCTCGACCGGTACCTGCCCGCCGCGATCGCGATGTTCATCGAGGAGGTCGGCGTCGACCCGCGCGCCGGTGACGGTGGCGTGAGCTACCGCGCCCGCGTCGCGGAACTGATCTCCAGCGGCCGCGCCTTCGCCCGGTTCGA
>DASZUO010000231.1:0-20564 GCA_035547575.1 Amycolatopsis sp.
GGTGCGCTGGAGTGCCCAGCCGCAGCGGCCGGCGCATCGATGTCACGTGGGCGCCGCAGGCCGATGTGCTCTACCGCGACTCGTATGTGCGTGCGGACGGCCTCGAGACGGTCGTCCACGAGTACGACGTCGCTCACCGCGTCGGACGGCGTCGTGCGGTCGATCCACGCGGCCCCGCATGCGCTGCCGTGGCTGCCGTGCCCGGCCGCAGCGGCGAGCGAAAGCCGCCCGGCCGGCAGGGCGTTCGCCGGACTTCGCCGACATGGCGACCCCTTCACGGACCGGCTCCGCGCCGGGCTGACCAGAGTGTCCTGAAAACAGGCATGACCGCGGCCACCACGGTGGCCGTCCCAACCCGCTGACTGATCTGGAGGCGACGATGACATATTCGACACCGCACACTCCCGGGGGCCGATCGTGACCGCCGGCGACGTCGCGATCGTCGGGGTCGGCGCGACCGAGTACTACCGCCGGGGACGGTCCCAGCCTCGTACCATCACCGAGCTCGCGGGTAGCGCCATCATCGCCGCCTGCGAGGACGCGGGTCTTTCCGTCACCGACATCGACGGGTTCGCGTACTACTCCAGCGCCGGCGCGGGCTACGGCCAGTCGATGGACACCGCCGAGTTCATGGAGACCCTCGGCATCCCCGAGGTGACGTTCTCCGCCACTCTCACCTCCGGCGGCGGCGGCGCGTCGGGCTCGATCGGCTTGGCCCGCGCGGCGATCGTCGCCGGGGACGCCAACGTCGTCGTGACCGTGATGGCGTTGCAGCAGTCCAAGACGCGGCTCGGCCAGGTCATGGCGATCAAGCCGCCGGACCCGCTCGGCTCCTTCGTCCAGCCTTCCGGCCTGTCCGGCCCCGGCCACATGATGTCCGTGCTCACCCGGCGGCACATGCACGACTACGGCACGCGCCGGGACGCGTTCGCCGAGATCGCGATCTCGCAGCGGCTCAACGCGTCGACGCGGCCGAAGGCGATCATGAAGGACCCGATCACCAAGGACGACTACTTCAGCGCCCGGATGATCGCGGACCCGTTGTGCCTGCTGGACTTCTGCCTGGAGACCGAAGGCGCCATCGCCGTGATCACGACGAGCGCCGACCGGGCCAAGGACCTGCGCCAGAAGCCGGTGCCGGTGATCGCGGCCGCGCACGGCGGGCGCCGGGAGTGGGGACGGGCCTTCGGCTGGTACGGGATGCCGCGCGAGGACTTCGCCTCCTCGGGGCACGCGCCCGTGGCCAAGCACCTGTTCGAGCGGGCGGGCGTCACCCCGGACGACATCGACGTGGCCCTGCTCTACGACCACTTCTCCCCGATGGTCCTCATGCAGCTCGAGGACTACGGGTTCTGCAAGAAGGGTGAGGGCGGCCCGTTCGTCGAGTCCGGCGCGATCCGCTACAAGGGCGGCACCATCCCGGTCAACACGCATGGCGGGCAGCTGTCGGAGTGCTACATCATCGGCATGACCCACATCAAGGAAGGTGTCGAGCAGATGCGCGGCACCGCGATCAACCAGGTCGCCGGCGCCGAGCTCGCGCTCTGCACCGGCGGACCGGCCCACCTGCCCGTCTCGGGCCTGATCCTCGGGAAGGCCTGACATGAGCGCACCCGTGACATCCGCCGCCCTGCCCGCCGACAAGGTCCACATCACCACGGACACCTACACGGAGCCGTTCTGGCAGGCCGCCAAGGAGGAGCGGCTCGTCGCGCCCAAGTGCGGCGACTGCGGCAGCTTCCGGCTGCCCCCGACGCCGTTCTGCCCGCAATGCCGGTCCCGCGAGGTCGAATGGACCGAGCTGTCCGGCCAGGCCGAAGTGTTCAGCTTCTCGGTGCTGCACGGCTTCCCTGGCATACCCGACATCACGCTCATCGCGGCCGTGCTGGACCTGCCGGACGCTCCCGGCGCCCGGCTCGTCACGAACATCGTCGGAGCCGACCCGGACAAGGTGGCGATCGGCGACAAGGTCGAGGTGGTGTTCTCCCCGATCGCGGACGGGTGGAAGATCCCGCTTTTCCGCCCGGTGAGCTGAGCCCGGTAACGCACAGACCGGAGCCCGCCTTGCTCGAGATCGAGCAGGCGGGCTCCGGTCTTTCCTGCCCGAGAGATCACGGGCTCGCCTCAGCTGCCCGCGAACATGCCCGCGATGTCGAGGACCTTGTACGGCCCCGGCGTGGTGCCCTTGTAGGTGGTGACGAACACGTTGCTCGTGCAGATCGTCGACTTGATCAAGGACGAGCCCAGAGCCGACTTGTCACAGCTGAAGGTCGTGCCCTGCCCGATCGGCATCGGGATGTTCTTGGCCGCCTTCATCGAGGACAGCACACCGGCGGGGCTGGTGAGGTCCGCCGATGCCGCCTTGGCCCCGCCGCCGGCGCCGCGGATGAAGCCCAGCATCGACAGGTAGCCCACCGGCGTGATGCCGGTGGCGTTGCTGCTCGGCGCGTAGGTCTTCATCACGGCCTGGTAGAGCTTGGCCTCCGGGTTGTCGCCGATCGGGTCGCCGAGGTCGAACAGCACCGCCCCGTCGATGCCGCTGTCGCCGAGGGCGTCGAGCACCGGCTTCGACACGCAGGAGGAGTTGACCATCTTCGGCACCGTGGAGCCCGACGTCTGCAGTGCGGTCAGAATCGACTGGCAGACCGTCTCGTCGGCGACGACGATCGTGGCGTCCGGCTTGCGGGTCAAGCCGGCCTGGATCTGGGACGTGGCGTCCGCCGTCCCCTGCGGCACGGTGCTCAGCGCGAAGTCCACGCCGACCTTGGCGAACAGCGGCTTGCCGACCGCCCCGACGGCGCCCACCAACTGGGGGTTGTCCGGGCCGAACAGCGTGACCTTCTTGAAGTTGTTGTCCTTCGAGTACTGCGCGTAGCCCGCGAGCGACCCCACGAACCCGCCGCCGAAGAAGAAGGCGTTGGTACCGCTGAGCTCCGGCGCCGCGGACGGGGAGGAACCGATCCACGGGATGCCGGCGTTCATCACGATCGGGGCCGCCAGGTCGGCTCGGGCAGGCTGACCGGCGACGACCGCGACGACCTTCTCCTGCACGAACTGGTTCGCGCAGGCCGTGGCCGACGCACCGTCGGCCTTGTCGCCACAGCGGACGACCTCGATCGGGTGGCCGCCGAGCCCGCCGAGGTGGTCGTTGGCGTACTTCGCCGCGGCCTCGGCTGCGTCACCGATGGCGGGCTGGCTCACCGTGGTGCCACCCTCCACATTGAACAGACCCACCTTGACCGGGGTGCCCGTGGCCTTGTTGTCCGGCCCGAGCACAGACGTGTCGACGGAACCGGACCCACCTGAACCGGACGAGTCCGAGCTGCTCGCGCAGCCGGTCGCGACAACCGCGACCGCGGCCACCGCGGCCGCCAGGGACAACATGTGACGAGAGGTGACTTTACGCAACGCTGCGCTCCTGTTCAGGTTAAGAGTCCACTCTTTTGAGCGCCCATACTATGGTCAGGTACCGCGCGGCGCCAGCTTTCTTTTGTCACGGTTTTCGCAGGAAAACCCGCGTATGGTGGCGACGGCACTTTGTCATCCGCCCGGAGCCGGACTGGTTTGGACGGTGGCTGAATCAGGTAGCTTTTACGCCTGACCTGCTGATCGGCACGTCGGGATGACCGGGATCGCGCCCCTCCACGGGTTGCCCTCGTCTCGGCGGGCGTGGTGTGCGTCGAGGTCACGGACGAGGCGCTCACCGAACCCGGCTACGACGCCGGCCGGATCGCAGACCCGCGTGCGCGCGAGATCGTGGGGCTGACCGGCTTGCCGACGCGGGACGTCGGATAGTGTCCTGAATTGTGGTGCCGCTCCGGCAACGCCGGGAGCACCGCCCCGCACTGTCGGTGACATCGCGGGGGCAGGCCTACCCGCCCTAATATTGAGGGTGCTATTTTCGCACCAGTGAGTGTGACGACCGACACTCTGTATGAACATCCGCGGAGGAGCAGCGATGATGCCCGAGTCCCAGCCCTCGACGACCGAACCGGCCCCGTTGCGCGGAATCCGGGTGATCGACCTTTCCGCCACCCTGCCGGGGGCGCAAGCCACCCAGTTCCTGGCCGACTGCGGCGCCGAAGTGGTCCTGGTCGAGCCTCCGGGCGGTAGCCGGTTGCGCCGCTCGGCCGGATGGCCCGTCCTCGCTCGCGGCAAGCGCAGCATCGAACTGGATCTGCGGTCGGAAGAGGGCAAGGCCGCGCTGGACACCCTGCTGCGGGGAGCGGACGTGCTCGTGGCGACGGGCCGCCCCGACTCGCTGGCGCGCCGGGGGCTGACCGCCGAGGCACTCGGCGAGAAGTATCCGCGCCTGGTGAGCGCGGTGATCACGGGCTGGGGCACCTCGGGCCCGTGGCGCGACCTGCCCGGCTACGAGGGTGTCGTGATGGCCAAGCTCGGGATGTTACATGCCAAGCGGGCCATGGCGCAGCGCCAGGGACCGGCCTTCGTCAGCGTGCCGTATGCGAGCTGGGGCGCCGGCCAGACCGCCGTCCACGGTGTCCTGTCCGCACTGCTGGAGCGGGAGACCAGCGGGCGGGGGCAGCACGTGGAGGCAGATCTCGTACGCGGCGTCTCCATGATCGACACCTGGCAGTGGACGGCCGAGCTGATCGGCACCCGCTGGCCCGGCGCCTACGAGACCGTCGATGCCTACACCCAGGACGGGGAACCGCGGGGCCACATGCTCTTCCCGCTGCTGGTCGCCCCGACGAAGGACGGGCAGTGGCTGCAGTTCGCCCAGGTGGAGCCGCGGCTGTTCGTGGCGATGCTCAAGGAGTTCGGCCTCGGCTACATGCTCACCGACCCGTACTGGAAGGACATCCCCCGGTTCGAGGACCAGAAGCGGCGCAGCGAGCTGTGGGAGATCATGCTGCTCAAGGTGGGTGAGCGGACGCTGGCGGAATGGCAGCACGCGTTCGACACGAACCCGGACCTCTCGGCGGAGCTGTTCCGCTTCGGGCAGGCGACCCTGGACCATCCGCAGCTGCAGCACGACGGCCGCGTGATCACGGTCTCCGACCCGGTCCTCGGTCCGGTCCGGCAACCCTCGACGCTCATCCAGAGCGACGGCGGCCCGCTCGTCCCCGCCGCGCTCGCCCCGGCGCTCGACGCGGACCACGCACTGCTCGAGAGCGCGCCGCCGGCCGGAACGGCCGCGGCCCCCGCCGCACCGGCCGGCCTGCCGTTGGCGGGCGTGACGATTCTCGAGCTCGGGCTGATGTTCGCCGCTCCGTTCGGCTCGACGCAGCTGACCGACCTCGGCGCGCGCGTCATCAAGATCGAGTCGCTCAAGGGCGACACCATCCGGAACGTGCTGCCCTTCCCCGAGTCCGGTGGTGCGCGGGTCATGCAGGGCAAGGAGAGCATCTGCCTCGACCTGAACACCGACGAGGGGCGCGCGATCGTGCACGAGCTGGCTCGCCGCGTGGATGTGGTGCTGCAGAGCTTCCGGGCGGGCGCGGCCAAGCGCGCCGCCGTCGACGCCGACACCCTGCGCGCACTCAACCCGGACCTCGTGTACATCAACGCTCCCGGCTACGGCACGGACGGCCCGTACGGCGCGAAGCCCGCCTACGCACCGTCGATCGGCGCGGCAGGTGGCTTCGCGCTCGCCGACGTGCCCGGTGCGCTGGCGGCGGGCGGGTCGCTGGAGGAGATCAAGCAGACCTCCCGCCAGCTCAACCAGGCCGGCGCCGTGCCGAGCCTGCAGGCGGACGGGGTGAGCGCGCTCGGGGTGGCGTCGAGCATTCTCGTCGGCCTGCTGGGCAAGGCCCGCGGCCGTGCCCTCGGGGAGATCACCGCCACCATGCTCGGCACGGCTGGTCACGCTCTCGTCGAGGCGGTGACCGACTACGCCGACCGCCCGGCGACGCCGATCGTCGACCCCGGACTGCACGGCACCGAAGCGCTCTACCGGCTCTACCAGGCGTCGGACGGCTGGGTCTTCCTCTCGGTCCGCACGGACGCCGAGTGGGCGGCACTGGTCGCCGAACTGGACGTGCCGGCCCTCGCCGAGTCCCGGTTCGCCGGTGCGGAGGCGCGCCGCGCCCACGACGACGAGCTCATCGCCGTGCTCGCCGAAGTCTTCGCCGGTTCTCCCGCGGCCGAGTGGGAGCGCCGGCTGCTGGCCGCGGGCGCCCCGTGCGTCCAGGTGACCGAGACCGTTCCGGAGGCATACGTCCAGAACGATCCGGCGCTGCTCGCCGAGTACGCGGTGGACGCCGTCAGTCCGATCTTCGGGGAGTACCAGCGCCAGGGCCCGCCCATCCGGTTCTCCCGCTCCACGACCGTGGCGCGTGGCGGTTGCCTGGCGGGCGACCAGACGGACGAGATCCTCACCGAACTCGGCTATCCCGCCGACCGGATCGCCGAGCTCCGGGACCGCGGGATCGTCGCCTGAGTCCCAGGTCGCGAATCGCCTACTCTTTACCGGCGCGCTGTGCGGCCTGCGGAACTCGGTCGCACAGCGCGCAAGAGCCTTCTGACGAGGGAAGGAGGGAAACCTCCGGCAAGACGGTGACATGCGGTGAGACCAGATATAGAGTAGCCGGAAAGGACAATGCTGCGTCCTCCGCTCACCTGGGTGGACCAGCTCCCAGGTGACCCGGGCCCACCCGGGAGTGCAGGAGGGGTCCCAACGTGACACCGGACAGGGCCGCGGACGCAGCCGCCATCGCCTACACCCAGTCCGTCTACGCGACAGAAGGCGACCGAGGCAAGCTGGACGGTCTCGCCTCGGCCTTCCTGCCCGACGGGATCCTCGAGTTCGGCGGCACGGCACACCAGGGCCACGAGGCGATCAAGGCGTCGTTGTCGGCGGGCACTGACGAGTCGCGCAGGGCCGCCGAGGGCGGCACTCGGGTCTTTCTGCGCCACAACCTGACCACCCGGCGGATCGAGTTCGACGGGCCGGATGCCGCCACCGTCTGGACGTACTTCCTCGTCATGTCCCCGCGCGGGCTGGACCACACGGGTCGCTACATCGACCGGTTCGTCCGCAGTGGCGACCGGTGGCTCATCGCCCACCGCCGGGTGAGTCTCGACTGGGCGGCGGCCGAGTCACCACAGCGCGACGCGGTCGGCTGACCGCGCAGGCCACCGATCCTCTAAAGAGGACGCTAATTTCATGTCCATGTGACCGTCGACACGGGACGGCACCGGACGGCGGTCGCGGGCGGCTTCCCCGTCACCGCGTCCGTGCCGTCACGGCCCGGGCGAACACCAGCCACCACGGCGGCACGAGCGATCCCCACAGAACACAGATGAGGTGCAACGGTGCAGCACATCGGTTTCCTGTTGCTCGGCCTGGGAAACGGCGCGGTATTCGCCGCGCTCGCCCTGGCACTGGTGGTGACGTTCCGGAGTTCCGGGGTCGTGAACTTCGCGACCGGCGCGATCGCCCTGTACGCGGCCTACCTGTACGCGTTCCTGCGCAAGGGTGAGCTGCTGATCCCGATCCCCGGGCTGCCGAAGACGATCGACGTGGGCGGCAACCTCGACATCGTTCCCGCCATGCTGGTCTCGATGGTCGCGGCGGCGATCTTCGGCATGCTGCTCTACGTCGTGGTGTTCCGGCCGCTGCGGCGGCACTCACCGGTGGCGAAGGCGGTCGCCTCCATCGGCGTCATGCTGATCATCCAGGCACTGCTCGCGGCCAGGGTCGGGACGCAGGCGATGAACACTCCCGCGATCCTGCCGAAGGATTTCTGGAACGTGGCGGACCTTCGTATCCCGGTGGACCGGGTGTGGTTCGCGGTGATCATCTGCCTGGTCGGCGTGCTGCTCACCGTCTGGTTCCGGTTCACCCGCTTCGGTACCGCGACCCGCGCCGCCGCCGAGTCCGAGAAGGGCGCGCTCGTCAGCGGGCTGTCGCCGGAGCGGATCGCGCTCGTCAACTGGGCCGTCAGCTCCGGCGTCGCCGCGCTGTCCGGCATCCTGATCGCGCCGATCGTGCCACTCATTCCGAGCTCGTACACGCTGTTCATCGTCCCGGCGCTGGCCGCCGCACTCGTCGGCAACTTCACCGCGCTCGGCCCCGCCATCGCCGCCGCGCTGATCATCGGCATGCTGCAGTCGGAGATCCAGTTCCTGCAGGGCCAGGTCGACTGGCTGCCACAGTTCGGGCTGATCCAGCTGGTACCGCTCGCCGTCATCCTGGTCTACCTGGTATTGCGGGGCCGGCCGCTGCCCTCCCGCGGCGCGATCATCCAGCAGTCGCTGGGGCGGGCGCCGCGCCCACGCGGGCTTCTGGTGCCGGTGGTGTGCTCGGCCGTCATCGCGGTGATCGGCCTGCTCGTCACGGGCGGCGGGATCCGCGCCGCGGTCATCACCTCGATCATCATGGCCGTGATCGCCATCTCGACGGTCGTGGTGACCGGGTACGCGGGTCAGGTGTCCCTGGTCCAGCTGCCGTTGGCGGGGGTCGGCGCGTTCACCCTCAACCGGCTCGCCGAGACGGTCGGCATCCCCTTCCCCTGGGCGCCCTTGCTGTCCGCGATCGCCGCCACCGCCATCGGCGTGATCGTCGGGCTCCCGGCGCTGCGCATTCGCGGGCTCCCGGTCGCGGTGGTGACGCTGGCGCTCGCGGTCGCAGTCGAGTCGTTCTGGTTCCGCAACACCGACCTCAACGGCGGTATCAACGGTGCCCCGGTCGGCCCGCCCTCGCTGTTCGGGCTCGATCTCGGCGCGGGCGCCGGTGACGCCTATCCACGGATCTCCTTCGGTGTGCTCTGCCTGATCGTGCTGCTCGTGGTGGGGATCGGCGTGGCGCTGCTGCGGCGCAGCAGGCTCGGCGGGGCCATGCTCGCGGTGCGCGCCAACGAACGGTCCGCCGCGGCGGCCGGCGTCGACGTCGCCCGCACCAAGATCATCGCGTTCGCGATCGGCGCCTTCATCGCCGGGATCGGCGGCGCGTTGCTGGCCTACCTGCAGACGATCGCCAGCCCCGACTCGTTCACGGCGATCGGCGGGCTGAGCCTGTTCGCCACCGTGTACATCGCGGGCGCGACGTCGCTCGCGGGCGGTGTCGTCGCGGGCGTGATCGCCCCTGCCGGGGTGCTGTACGCCTTGCTGGACCAGGCGTTCTCCCTCGGCTCCTGGTACGAGGTGATCGCGGGTGCCGGCCTCGTGCTGACCGTGATCAAGAACCCCGAGGGCATCGTCGGCCCGATGCACGACATGGTCGACCGGATCCGGGCCCGTTTCGCGCCACCCGGGGCGGCGCCGCCGGCCCACGAGCCCGACGAGCCCGCAGCCACCCGGCCCGAGCGGGTCAAGCCCGAGATCGGCGAGGAGTTGCTGCGGATCGACGGCGTCGGGGTGCGCTACGGCGCGGTCGTGGCGGTCGACGACGTCTCGTTCAGCGTCCGCGAAGGCGAGATAGTGGGCCTGATCGGGCCGAACGGTGCGGGCAAGACGACGTTGATCGACGCGATCGCCGGTTTCACCCCCGCAACCGGTCGGGTCGAGTTCCTCGGCTCGGACCTGGCGGGCCGGGCACCGCACCGGCGGATCCGGTTCGGCCTCGGCCGGACCTTCCAGGGGATCGAGCTGTACGAGGACCTCACGGTGGAGGAGAACGTGGCCGTCGGGCGGGAGGCCGCCAGGCACGGCGGCACCCACACCGCCGACGACCGCGACGGCAGCCTGCTCGACCGGCTCTTCGACGTGCTGCGGCTGACTCCGGTCCGGGGCCGCCAGGTGCGCGAACTGTCCCAGGGCAGGCGTCAGCTCGTGTCGGTGGCCAGGGCACTGGCCGGGCAGCCGAAGGTGGTGCTGCTCGACGAACCCGCGGGCGGGCTCGACTCGACGGAGAGTGCCTGGCTCGGCGAGCGGCTGCGGGCGGTCCGCGACGCGGGCGTGACCGTTGTGATGATCGACCACGACATGGGACTGGTGATGGACGTGTGCGACCGGATCGTTGTGCTCGACCTGGGGCGGGTGATCGCCGACGGGACGCCCGCGCAGGTCCGGGCCGATCCGGCGGTCGCCAAGGCGTACCTCGGCTCGACCGGTGCGTCGTCGGACTCTGCCTCGGCGGTGACGGGATGACCGCGTTGCTGTCCTGCCGCGGCCTCGACGCCGGCTATGTCGGCGGCCGCCCGGTCGTGCGGAACTTCGCCCTCGAACTGCAGGCCGGTGAGGTCACGGCCCTGCTCGGGCCGAACGGCGCGGGCAAGACCACCGTCCTGCTCACGTTGTCCGGGTTGCTGCCGCGGCTGGCCGGCGAGGTCGAGCTCGGCGGCACCGCGCTCGGCTCGGGCTCGGCCCGGCGCGCGGCGCGGGCGGGCGTCGTGCTCGTCCCGGACGACCGGTCGCTGTTCACGGGGCTGACCGTCCGGGAGAACCTCGGTCTGTGCCGGCGGCGCGGTGGCGTGACGGTCGACGACATCGTCGAGTTCTTCCCCCCGCTCGGCAAGCGGCTCGGCGTCACCGCGGGCAACCTCTCCGGTGGCGAGCAGCAGATGCTCGCCATCGGGCGGGCGCTGATGCTGCAGCCGAAGGTGCTGCTGATCGACGAGCTGTCGATGGGGCTGGCGCCCGTCGTCGTGGAAGACCTCCTGCCGGTGGTGCGGCGCGTCGCCACCGACACCGGCGCCGCCGTCGTGCTGGTGGAGCAGCACGTCCGGCTGGCGCTGGAGATCGCCGACAAGGCCGTGGTGCTGGTGCACGGCGAAGCGGTCCTGGACACCGATGCGGCGGCGCTGCGGGCGGATCCGGCCATTCTGGAGAACGCCTACATGGGCGAGCTGCAGAAGGCATGACGTCTCCGGCGCGGCTCCGGCGCGACTGAACAGTCGACTCTTTTCGGCGCCAGGTGCCGGCTACTGGTGGTACCAGGCCTGGAGTGCGCCGAGGTGCCGCCGCATCCGGCGTCTCGCCGCGCACACGTCGCCGTCGAGCACGGCGTGGAGGATCTTGCGGTGCACGGTCTTGACCATCGCCACGCCGTCCGGCCCTGGCCGCGGGCTCGGCGTGTTGGCTGTGTGGCGCGACCACAGCTCCGTGAGGATCCGCAGGAACAGCGCGAGCACCGGGTTCCCGGACAGGTCCGCCAGCTCGGTGTGGAAGTGGTCGGCACTGCGGCCGCCTGGCTCGGGCGACTCGACCGTGATCGCGATGGCGTGCTCGAGCCGTGCCCGCACGTCCGGGTCGTGGCGCCGGGCGATGACCTGCGTCAGCGTGCCGAGTTCGATCGCGTCCCGCACGGTCAGCAGGTCACGGGGGGTGACGCCGCGAAAGTCCAGGTGCAGCGCCATCGTGTCGATGCTGGCCTCGGCCTCGGGCTCGGTCACCACGAGACCGCCGCCGGGGCCGCGGCGCATCCGCGCGACGGAGTGGTACTCGAGCAGGCGGACCGCCTCCCGCAACACAGACCGGCTGACGCCGTAACGCGCCAGCAGGTCCGTTTCCGACCCCAGTACGAGGCCGATCGGCCAGCCGCGTCGCGCGATCTCGTCCCGGACGGCCGACGCGACCACCTCGGCGAGCTTGGCGCCGGGCGGCTCCAGCGTCCGGGCCACCGCCTTCGGGCGCGTGCTCCGGTGCTCCAGCAGCCAGCGCATGGCCGCCTCGAGGTGGACGTCCATGGTCGCGGCTGCCAGGTCCCCGTCGCCCGCGATCACGGCGTCCACGAGCTCGACGTGCGTGGCGTACGAATCCAGCTTGCCCCGCAGGATCTCGTCCTTCGGCAATCGCCGGGTGGTCTGCACGTACCGCTCGGTCAGCCGGGCCAAGACATCGATGAACAGCTCGAGGGCCGGGTTGCCGCACATTTCGGCGAACACGAAATGCATGGCGTCCTGTGCGAAGATGCCCGGCTCGTCGCGCCGGCTGGCCTCCGCGGCGAGCGCGGCGCGCAGCTGCGCGGCACCGGGCTCGGTGATCTGCCCGGCGAGGATGGAGACGGCCAGCGGCTCGAGATGGCACCGGGCCTGCATCAGGTCCTCGACGGACAGGCCGATGTACTCGAGGTAGATCACCAGCGCCCGTGTCGCGGGACCGGCATCGGGTGCGGCGACGAACAGTCCACCGTTCTGGCCGCGGCGCATCCGCGTGACCTGGTGATGCTCGGTGAGCCGGACCGCCTCCCGGAGCACCGACCGGCTCACCCCGTACCGTTCGCGAAGCTCCTGCTCCGTGCCGAGGACGGCGCCCACCGGCCACCGCCGGGCGATGATCTCCGCTTCGATGCGCTGCGCCACCTCCGCCGCGCGCTTGCCGGCGGGGCCCCGCTCATCGTCGGCACCCCGCGCGAAGCGGATGTCGGCGCCAGGCGTCGGCACGGGCCCCCTCCTCGGTCAGAATCCGCTGCCCGGACGAATTCCGGATCCTGATGGTACCCCACCGTCCTCCCTCGCGAGGTTGTCGCGCGGGCCCGGCTCCAGCACCGGCCACCTGCAATGAGATGGTGGGAGCGGAGGGCGAGTGCTCGGCCCACTCGATCACGCGCATCGCCGACATCCCGATCAGGAGCACGTAATGAGCACACCAGAGCAGCCGGATCACCGCGGGCCGGACGGGTTGGCCCGGCCATGGGACAGGCGGCGGCGCACGCCACCCGACCCGCCCGAGGGTTTCACCGAGATGATCGACGCCCTGCGGGTGCTCCAGAACCGGATCACGGCCGCGGCACCGCCCGCCGATCTCGTCGGCGACGCCACCAAGATCCTCACGGAGCTGGCCACCCGGCTGGAGCCGTACGAGGTCCCCGAGCGTGAACAGCTCACCGGGCACCTCTCCGATGTGCCGGGCCGCGCCCAGAGCATGACGCCGGTGTTGCTCATCGACGAGTACGACGATTTCCACGTGCGCGGCCGGGTCACCTTCGGGCGGTTCTACCTCGGTGGCAACGGCGCGGTGCACGGCGGCGCCATCCCGCTGGTGTTCGACGAGATTCTCGGCCGGCTCTCCAATACCGGCGAGCGGCTGCCCTCACGCACCGCGTATCTGCATGTCGACTACCGGTCGATCACGCCGATCGAGAAGGAGTTGCAGTTCAGCGGGGAGTTCGTGAGCGAGGAGGGACGCAAGCGCGTGCTCCGGGGCACGATCCGCGACGGGGAGACGCTGTGCGCCGAGGCGGAGGGCCTGTTCGTCCAGCTCAGGCCTGGCCAGCCATGAGCTGACGGCCGCGCTGCTGGTCTGACCGGGCAGCGAACGGCCCGTCAGTCGGCCTGCTGCTCGGCGGGGCGCAGGCCGGCGGTCCACTTTTCCTCGATCCGCCCGAACCTCCACACGCCGAGCGCGATGATCCACGTGGCGATGAACAAGCCCACGATCACGAAACCGACGATGTTGAGGTCCAGGCCGCTGACCCAGTCCCAGAATCCGCCGTGCAGGCCCAGCTTGTCCGCCAGCAGACCGAACAACTCGACGCTGCCGATGATCAGCGCGACGGCGACCGACAGGCCGGTGATGGTCAGGTTGTAGTAAACCTTGCGGACCGGCTTGGAAAACGCCCAGCCGTAGGCGAAGTTCATGAACGAGCCGTCGATGGTGTCCAAAAGGGACATTCCCGCGGCGAACAGCACCGGCAGGCAGAGGATGGCGTACCACGGTAGGCCCGCCGCCGCGCCGGAGCCCGCCAGCACCAGCAGCGCGATTTCCGTTGCAGTGTCGAAGCCGAGGCCGAACAGCAGGCCCACCGGGTACATCTGCCACGGCTTCGTGATCCCCCGCATGACCCGGCCCAGCAGGCGGTTCATCAGACCGCGGTTGTTGAGCTGCTCCTCGAGGGCGGCCTCGTCGAAGGTGCCGGAGCGCATCTGCCGGAACACCCGCCAGATGCCGGCCAGGATCAGCACGTTGATGATCGCGATGACGTACAGGAACGTGCCGGAGACCGTGGTGCCGATCCACCCGGTTACGTTGTGCAGCGCGGAACCGTCGTCCTCGACCGAGCCGGCGAGCGCCCGCACGCCCAGCGCGAGCAGGAACGCCAGTCCGAACACGATGGTCGAATGCCCCAGCGAGAACCAGAATCCGACCGACAGCGGACGCCGGCCCTCCTGCATCAGCTTGCGGGTGGTGTTGTCGACCGCGGCGATGTGATCGGCGTCGAACGCGTGCCGCATGCCCAGCGTGTACGCGGTCACGCCGATGCCGATCCCGAACGTCGCGGTACCCAGGTCGAGATGCTCCGGAACGACCACGACGACCAGCGTGACCCAGCCGATCACGTGCAGCGCCGCGACGAAACCCGCCATGCCCGCCAGCCGGCGCCATTCCGCCCGGCTCAGCGACCCGGTGAGGCGCTGCCACCGGGACCGCGGCCCCGCGACGGTGCTGTGCGGGGCGGCGCCGGGCGCGTTGTCCACGGTGTCCTCGCTTCTCGCTCGGTGACACGGCAAGCGTGTTCACCCTAGCTTCTCACCTAGTCAGTTGTGCAGGTGATGAGGGCCAGCTCACTGCACGCCGACGGTGACCCCCGTCGATGTCGGACGTGCGCACGCTCAGCGCCGGCTGCCACGGGCCGCTCGCCGGGTTCCGCACCACGGTCGCGGACCTCGTGCGCGCGGTCGCGGCCCCCGAGCCGGAACCCGCCGAGCCGCGGCGGCGACGCCTGCTGATCGCGTATTGGGGGCTGTTCGCACGGTCGTCGGCGGCAGGCGAAAAGTTCCGGAGCCGGACGGTCACTCGTGCGAGACTGTTGATCTGCTTGGGCTCAGACGCGAGAAAGGACCGAAACCACATGACTTCGACGGATCCGGACACGGTCGACTACGCCGAGCGGCGGCGGCGTGGACTTCACCTCTACAAGGAGGTGATGGGCGTGGAGCACCCGGAACCGACGTCGCCGCGCTCGGCCGGCCTGATCGATTTCGTGTTCGCCGAGGTGTGGTCGCGCGGTGTGCTGACACGGCGCGAACGCCGGCTGATCTCGCTGTCCTCGTTAGCCGGAGCGGACGCTTTCGGCTCGGTGGGGGAGCACCTGTACGGAGCGCTTGTGTCCGGGGACCTCTCGCGGCCCGAACTCGACGAATGGATCCTGCACTTCGCGGTCTACTGCGGATGGGGAAAAGCGGAGACCTGCGAGACCGTGCTCGACGAGCAGGTGAAGAGAATCGCCGCCGAGAGCGGTTCCGCGGTTCCCGAGCGCGGCACGGAACCGCTCACCTCCGTTCCGGCGGACCAGGAACTCCGCAAGCAGGGTGGCGAAGCGGAATTCCGCGAGGTCAACTACGCCGCCGCACCGAGCCGCGGGATTCCGTATTTCGACGACGGGATCCTGAATTTCGTCTTCGGTGACATGTGGAAGCGTCCGGGCCTGTCACGCAAGGACCGGCGGCTCATCACGGTCGCCTGCGTCGGTCTGGACGACACGGCCGTCCCGATCCGGTCGCACGTGTACTCGGCGTTGAAGTCGGGGGACGTGTCCCTCGACGAGATGCAGGAACTCGTCCTGCAGTTCGCGGCGTACTCGGGCTGGCCGAAGGCGTCCATGTTGCAGTCGACCGTCATGACGGAGTGGGCACGGGTGCGCAACGAAGCCGAAGCGGGCCTGGTGCGCTGACCGGTGCACCGGGCGGGGCGTTCAGCGGATGGTGACTCCGGCGTCGACCTTGAGCTGAGTGCCGGTGACGTAACGGGATTCGTCGGAGACGAGGTACAGCACGGCGTTGCTGACGTCCGAGGTTTCCACCGCCTCGACCGGCATCGCGTTCTGGTAGATCGCGCCGAGGCCCGCGTGCTCGCCGGTGAGCAGTTCGTGCAGCCCCGGAGCCTGTAGTCCGGTCGGCACCCCGGTCGGGTGCACGGTGTTGACCCGGATCGACCGGCCGGCGAGTTCGTTCGCCAGCGCCAGGCTCAGCCCGACGACCCCGTGCTTGCTCGCGGTGTACGGGGTGGTCAGCGGGCTGCCCTTGATGCCGGCGGCGGAACTGATGTTGACCAGGCTGCCACCGCCGGCCGCGATCAGGTGCGGGATCGCGGCCCGGTCGGTGTTCCACGTGCCGATCAGGTTGACGTCGACGACGGTGCGCCAGTCCCGCGCCGTCGTCTGCTCCCAGGTACCCGCGGTCAGGACACCCGCGTTGGCCACCGCCGCGTCGAGCCGGCCCAACCGGTCGACGGCTTCCTCGACGAAGGCGGTCAGCGCGTCACCGTCCCGGACGTCGACCGCGCGACTGACCACCGGGCGCCCCAGCGCCTCGACCTCTTTCGCGACGGCCGCGAGATCCGCCTCGCTGCTCATCGGGTACTCGATGCCGTCGACGGGTGCGCCGATGTCGACCAGGATCAGGCCGGCTCCCTCTTCGGCCAGCCGCAGCGCGTGCGCACGCCCCATGCCCCTGGCGGCTCCGGTGACGAGCACGACCTTGCGCTCGACACGACCCATCATCGGCTCCTGCGACTCCGCGGGATCTCGGCACTGTCCTACTGTGGATCGGCACGCATCACCGACCGACTGTCCACAAAGTACGTCGGCGGCCCTGCTCCAGGGCGCGGGAACGCATCGTGACCGAGCCCGAGCGGCAGACCGTCGGCGTCGGCTGAGCGGTCAGGCCGTCAGGCGCCCGCGCGCCGCTCCTCGGCCAGCCGGGACCGGTTGACCTTGCCCGCGTCGGTGCGCGGCAGGGCCGCGAGGAACTCGAACGTCTTGGGCACCTTCGGACCCGCCAGCAGCTCCTTGCAGTGGGCCCGCAGGTCGCCCTCGTCCAGCGGCCGCGCCGCGTCGGTCGGCTGGACGATGGCGTGCACCCGGTGGCCCCATTCGGGATCGGGCAGGCCGACGACGACCACGTCGGCCACCTCGGGGTGGGCCGAGAGCGCCATCTCGACCTCGGCGGGGAAGACGTTGACGCCACCCGTGACGATCATGTCCTGCCGCCGGTCTGCGATGTAGAGGTAACCCTCGGCGTCGAGCCGGCCCAGGTCACCGAACGTACGGAAGCCGCCCATTATCGGCTCGGGCGTGGGCACGCCGATGTACTCGAAGGGCTCCTCGTCGGTGTCGAGCAGGCGCATCCAGATCTCGCCGACCTCGCCGACCGGCAGGCGTTCGTGGTCGGGACCGAGGATGGCGACCTCGCAGTCGGTGGGCCGGCCGACGGTGCCCGGATGGTCGAGCCACTCCTTGCCGTTGCACATCACGAGGCCGAGCCGTTCGCTCCCGCCGTACATGAAGGTGAGGCGCTCGGGCGGGATGAGCTCCAGCCAGGTCCGCGCGGCCCACTCGGGGAGCGACGCTCCGCCGTAGATCACTTCCTCGAGGCTGGAGAAGTCCCTGGTCTGGATGTCGTCGAGGCGGGCGATGCGCTGCAGCATGGTGGGGACCAGCACGGTGTAGGTGACCCGGTGGCGCTCGATCAGCGTGGCCGCCCTGGCGGCGTCGAAGCGCTCCATCAGCACGACCTGCCCGCCGTGCAGCAACGGTGGCATACACGACGTCTGGCCGTTGGTGTGGTACAGCGGCGACGCGCACATCGCGACTCGTGACGCCTCGGTGCCCGCCCGCCCCGACGGTTCCTCGGACGCGCGGAACACCCCGGCCGACGGGCCGATGATGATCTTCGGTGTGCCTGTGGATCCCGACGACGCCACCATCCGCGACAGGTGGGGAACGCGGTCGACGGCGGGCGGTGCGGGGTCGAGGCCGGTGGTCGCGGCGAGATCGCCCGAGCTGACGCTGTCCGCGACGTCGGGCCAGTCGGCCACCACCAGTGTGGGCCGGACGAGCTCCAGGAGCCGGTCTCGCTCCCAGGCCGGCAGGTTGCGGCGCAGCGGCAGGACGGCCGCCCCCTGCTTCCAGGCGCCGAAGGTGGCCGCCACGTGCTCGAGAGTGTTGCCGAGGGCGATCACCACGACGTCGCGGTCACCGTCGACGCCACGCTTGCCGAACAACCGGGCCAGCTGGTTGGACCGCGCTTCCAGGTGATTCCACGACCAGGCCAGCTCCGAACCGTCCTCCGCGGCCAGCACGATCGCCGTGCTGTCGCCCAACTCGCCGGCCAGATCGGTCAAGCGGCGTCCATAGGAAACGTTGTCGGTCACGACGCCACCGTCCGGGCACCGCGGGTCGGCATCCATGGCGACCGCATGTACATAGCTCAACTCCACCGTCTGTGAGACACTCCTGTTACCTCGATCAACATTAACAAAGTTGTACTGATCTAAACAGGCGTTACGCCCGGGCAGACGAGCGGACCACCTTGTCCATTGTGGACTGAGAGCGCGTCACACACGCGTCTTTACCGTGCGTAGCGGTAGTTCCAGCAGTTCACGCAGATGGCGGTTGAAATCCGCCGCGCCTTCGTACATGCACCAATGGCCCACTCCGGGCACCGTGCGCAACTCCAGGCCGGGATGCAGTTCCCGGAGCACCGCGGCGTTCAGCTCCGGGCCGGGGTGCAGCCCGTCGTGCTCACCCCAGAGGGCGTCGACCTGCGTCGTCGTCCGGGGCAGGACGAGCAGCAGCTTGTCGGGAAGCACCTGGTAGTGCGCGCGGCTGGTCGGGCGAGCCGTGTTCGCATCGATCCACAGCGCGAGGTCGTCGACGTTGTCGAGGTGGTGGAGCATCATCGCGGCCAGGTTGTGCCGTCGTGCCTCACGCAGTTCCTCGCCGGTCAGGCCGCGTTGGGGCCTGATCCGCAGGTGCACCTCGGGCATGGGGGTGTCCAGCCCACCGGAACCGATGACCACAAGGCGCCGGACGAGCCCGGGCGCGAGCGCCGCCAGATGCGCGCCGAGCAGGCCGCCGAGTGAGAAACCGACGATGTCGACGGGGTCTTCCGCGGGCAGCAGCAGGCGCAGACCCGCGGCGAGTGCCTCGGCGTGGCTGTCGAGGCTGTCCACGTCCGGCGGCGGCGCGGACTCCCCGTAGCCGGGCAGATCGGGGACGATGACCTGCCTGCTGCCTTCGAAGGCCTCGATGTTGCGCACCCAGTGCAGCCACGACCCGTGCGAACCGTGCAGCAGCACCAACGGCTTGCCCGTGCCCCAGGAACGCCACACCAGCGTGCCTTCCCCGCAGGGAGTCTCGTGCCGTCGGCAGCGCTGTTCGAGGTCGCGGACGACCTCGGGGGTGTCCGGCGAGACCTCACTGTCGATGCGGGAACCCATGTACAGCTCCGTTTCCATCAGGGGTTGATCATTCGAGTATGACCTGCCCCCTGGAACAGCGGGCCGGGATGTGTTCAGTTGTTGGTCACACCCGGCACCGCCCCGCCGCACAACGGAAGGCCGCTGACGGTGACGAACTTGTCGCCCTGGACGCGGGCGGCGAAGATGCAGCCGGCGGAACCGGCGCCCGCGGGGACCTGGGTGAAGTCGCTGAAGTCCACCTTGCCGGGAGCGAGCAGGCCGTCGGCGTCGAAATCGTCGACCTTGCGCAGGGCGTCCGCCATCGACTTCTGTGTCGCGTTGGGGCCCGCGGCGTTCAAACCGGCGACGATGACGGCGCCCGCGATGTACGCCTCCTGCTCGGCGAACGTCGGGCTCGCGGTCACCCCGACCTTGGCGAGGGCCGCCTGCTGCCGCTGTGTCGCCGGGGTGCCCGCCTCGACGGGCTGGCCGACGGACTGGAACAGGAAGCCCTGTGCCGCCTGGACTGTGGCGGGGGAGGCGAGCAGGTCCGAACCGTAGCCGGTGGACATCAGGACGACCTTGAGCTGCATTCCCGCCTGCTTGAGGGCGGCGACGAGCGCGAACGCGGTGCTGGGGACGACCGGGAGATAGAGTCCGTCGATGCCGGCCTGCTTCATCGCCTGGGCGGCGGTACCGACGTCGGTGGAACCGCCGGATACCTGGGTGTTGAGGTAGCCGTTCTTGAGACCGGCGGCCTCGCAGGACGCGACGCCGGCCGCCGCGGAGCCGGCGGACGACGCGGTTGTGTCGCCGATGGCGGCACACGTCGTGACCCCTTGGGCCTTCATGAGCTGGCCGGTCACGGTGGCGACGGCTTTGTAGTCGGTGGCGCCGGTGGAAGCGAAGAGGTTGGTGTTGTGCGGGTCGGTCCACTCCGGTCCGTCGAAGCCGCCGCCTGCGACCGGAATGCCTTGGCGCAGCAGGTAGTTCTGTGCTCCGGAGTAGACGGCGGAGACTTCGACGATCGCGAAGACCTTGTCCTTCTCGACCAGTTGCTGCGCCGCTGCTTGCGCGCCGGCCGGTGTCGAGGTGGTGTCGGCGACGACGTAGGAGAGCTTGTTGCCGTTGACGCCACCTTCGGCGTTGATCAGGTTGAAGTAGGCCTTGAGACCCGTTTCCGAGGTCTTGAAGGCCGATGAGTAGGCCCCCGTGAGGTCGGCCATCAGGCCCACCGTGAGCACGCCCCCGGAGGCGCTCCGCTCACCGGTTTCCGTTCCCGCCGTGCGGTTACCGGCGCCGCAGGCTGCGACGACGGCTGTCGCCGCGATGGCCGCGGCCGCCCGCAGCAAAGGTCTTCTCATGTTTTGGCTCTTCCGCTCGGGCTGGTGCTGAGAAGTGCAGTAGAGCCCCCCGGTGAGGGGTCGCCATGAATTCCCTCGGGCGGCATCTTACTAATCCGACCAAAGTAGGCGGAACCCCCGAGCAGCGTAACCGTTGCTACACAAGCCGGATAGCCGTGACTGCGGTCGGATTAG